>JAHIZQ010000032.1 GCA_018814505.1 Candidatus Omnitrophota bacterium | reverse complement strand
TTAGTTATGAATGATTTGAATAAGAAGCAAGTTGTCAGGCCCTTGTGCGAGCGAGTTGATGAAAATCTCTGCGAGATTTCCCTCAACGCACAGCGGGCACGCCAACCAAAAGTTTTCATTAAAACTTTTGGTTGTCAGATGAATATGCGAGATTCGGAAATGGTTTTGGAAATGCTTCAGGCCGCGGGGTATGGTATAGCTACGTCCATTGAAGGAGCGGATATTGTTTTGTTTAATACATGCAGTGTGCGTCAGCACGCGGAGGACCGTGTTATAGGGAATATCCGCGCGTTATCAACCCGCAAGAAGAAAAATCCTAATTTTAAAATCGGGGTTTTGGGGTGTATGGCAGAGCGGCATGGAGAGATGTTGTTTAAGGAGTATCCTTGTCTTGATATTGTTTCTGGGCCGAACAATATTTATGAAGTGCCCGAACTTTTAAACAAGGTTTTGGATACGGGTGAAAAAGTTTCAGCTTTAAAAAATAAAAAGCGTTCTAGAAAAAAGGTTGGCAACATCTATTGGCACGGCGGAATTTCCGCGTTTGTTAATATTGTGTATGGATGTAACAATTATTGTTCGTATTGCATTGTGCCATATGTAAGGGGACGCGAAGTGTCTCGTCCGAAAAATGATATTCTTGATGAAATTAGAGAGTTGGTTGATAAAGGCGCGCGGGAAATTACTTTGTTAGGCCAAAATGTTAATTCTTATGGCAAGGGTCTTACTAATAAAATAACGTTTCCGGAACTTCTTGAAGAGGTAAACGGTATTTCTGGGGTTGAACGCGTGCGCTTCACAACAAGTCATCCAAAAGACGCTGACAAAAGACTTTTTAGGGCTATACATGATTTGGATAAGGTTTGTGAAAATCTGCATCTTCCACTTCAGTCGGGGTCTAATAAAATGCTTGACCTTATGAACAGGAAGTATTCCTATGAAGAGTATCTCAAAAAAATACAGCTTTTAAAAAGTATGGTTCCGGATGTTGGACTAAGCACGGATATTGTTGTAGGGTTTCCTTCCGAAAAGGAAAAAGATTATAAAGCCACATATAAAGCCTTAGAGGAAATAGAGTACAATTCAGCTTTTGTTTTTAAATATTCACCTAGGCCACCCGCGCTTTCTTCCTGTTTAGTTGATGATGTCGCGGAAGAGGCTAAGAGAGAACGGAATAATGAACTTTTGGCGTTACAGAAAAAAATTGCCTACAAAAAGAATAAAAATCTTATAGGTACGCGCCAAGAAGTTTTGATTGAAAAAGTGAGCAGAATGTCGGACAACGAAATGGTTGGTAGGACACGTGGTAATATCGCGTGTGTGGTTCGAGGCGGGGAGAATTTGATCGGCCAATTAGTCCAGGTTGAGATTACGGGAAACAGTGCGTATACGTTGAAAAGTGCATGCGTGTAGAGGCACATTGCAATGTGCCCCTACCTGATCGTTTTGAAAAATTTGGTCGTTCAACATCAAATTCGATACCAACAATTATTAAATTATTTAAATCAACAACGATCAAACAAATTAATCAATTGTGTAATACACCACCAAAACCTGTTTGGCAACGTGGATTCTACGAACATATTATTCGGGATGAAAATGATTTAACGCGTGTCCGGAAATATATTGTAAACAATTTTGTGAATTGGGAATTGGACGAATATTATGAAAAACAGAATTATATTTATATTGGGACCGACGTCGTCGGGTAAAACAAAGGTTGCGATAGAGTTTGCGAAAAAAATAAATGGTGAGATTGTCTCTTGTGATTCTATGCAGGTTTATAAGGATATGGATGTTTTGACGCAGACACCCATTGACAGCCTATTACGAGAAGCGCCGCATCATCTTTTAAAAGTTATTTCGCCTGAACAAGAATTTAATGCCGCGAAGTTTGTTGACATGGCGCTTAAAGCGATTAATGATATACAGGTAAAAGGCAAAGTTCCGATTTTTGCCGGAGGAACAGGTCTTTATGTTAAAGCGCTTGTTGACGGCATGTTTCCTGCGCCG
>JAHIZQ010000296.1 GCA_018814505.1 Candidatus Omnitrophota bacterium | reverse complement strand
CCCAAGATTATCCAAACTAAAGCCGGTACCCATCCCCAAATAACAGCAATTGCCGGCCCGACGATAGGCCCTGTTCCCACGATTGAAGCAAAATGATGGCCAAACAAAACTTCCTTGTTTGTCGGGATATAATCAATATCGTCTCTGAGTTCTTCACTGGGAACGGGATTTTTAGAATTTGACTGAAAAATTTTTTTCGCTATAAAAGTTCCGTACGTTTTATATGCTACAAAAAAAGCCACCATAGAAATTACTACTATCCATACCGCATTCACATTTTACCTCTTTTTGTTTTTTTTAAAACTATAATAAGCTAAACTGTCCCCTAACCACTGTTCCGCGTTTCGCACAAAGAGAGGCCAAGACGAAGCAAGGCATAATCCTCGCGCCGTATCAGCGTTACCTTCTCCAATTTTTGAAGAAACTGCCGCAAGATCAAGCTGTAAACGTAATGGCACACGGTTTTTTTCTTCTTCGAGAACAAGGTGGGATAAATCAACTAACGCTGACGCGCCTTTTAAAAGAGTCGCGAAAAGCGAGTTTTTGCCTCCTATTGATTCCAGCATAATTTCGTTTACTGGGCCTAAACGCAATATTTCCAAATCACCTGTCTGCTTGTTAGAAATATTGTCCGACCCCAAATACCCTAAACCCTCTTCCGTAAATCCAAGCTGAAAAATCCTGTGATACATTGTTTCCAATACCGGACCCTTGAGTGAAAACCTATAATGCGCTCTCAACCCCCATAAACCAAAATCAATATGTTCGTTCACCAAAGGAACATACTTTTTTTTAAATTTTTTCTCAAACTCGCCTATTGCTTTAACTAGCCGTGCGTGAGCTTCATCATAGCTTACAGCCATACCAATCAATTTTCGACGTTGACCCTCTTCAGTGCCTGAAAGATATTCCTTAATCGCAGATAGAGCCGTAGCTTCATCTTCGTCAAAAACAGGCAAATTAACTTTCAAATAATTTTTAGATAGTTTTCGATCGCTAGCAAAAAGGCGGTAAATCCACAAAATTTCCCGAAGTTTCGCGGTATCAGTAACGTCAATATCTATAAAAGTCGGATGAATTTCTTCTGCTTCACCCGAAACTTTTGAAAGATCCGGAATAATATAAGTCTCCCCCATTTTTGTAATACGAAACCCACCCAGACCACCTCCGCCTTCATGAGGTTTTACAAAAAAAGTCTTTTCTCCAATTTCAGATTCAAGTTCTTCTATGGTTTTTAATATACCATGCACGACTTCTTCTAACCTTTTGTTCTCAACAGATATTTTTTTGTATCTGGCAACTTCATTCCAATATTTTCCACTTTTTGAAAGAAGCTGATAGGTACTATCTTTATCTGAAAACACACTACCCGGCGCGGTTATTTTCCCGGGAACTACAACTACGCCTTTTCGCTCCAAATCTTCCGCCAAATCTGTATTATAAACCTTTCTGTCAACACATTGGCTAATAACAAGTGTATTTCTCTCTTGCCCTTTTAACTCTTTCAGCAATTCTTCTCTAGTATTAACAACTATAATTTTAACCGGATATTTTCGTTCGCAACAAAAATTTTCAAAAATACGGGCTGTTTCATAGGAAGTCGGCAGGTTGTCATGCGACGCGTTTATAACAATAATCTTTCTAGGAAAAATCGACTCTTTTCTTGGGGGTAAATTTAACCTGTTTTCCGAAAACTTATTTTCTCTATCCAAATAATCATTAAATTCCTTTATCAAACGGCTATTAAACTCGCCCTCCTCTCCGTCAAAAATAAGCGCGCGTAGATATAAAGGAGACTGTCTTGGATCTTCGCCGTCATATCCCGCAGTATAATATTGGGGGGCTCTTTCAATCATAATAATCCTTGCTATTTTTCTTTTACGAAACATCCCAAATGCTTAAAAAATTCAAGCAGACGGACTCAATTCAAACATTCCATAAACATCTAAAACAATTTCCTTCATTTCATCAGAAAGGTTTTTTTTATAATCAGGATTCAATACACTTGTTTGAACCTGAATTTTACAAATAGACGCATTTGGCTCTAAACCAATTCCTTTACCCGGAACACCGGAAGTCAGAATGATTTCTTCTTTCTTTTGACCCGCAGAAAAAGACACACCTTCCGTAATTAAACAAAGTCCTTTTTCTCCAAAAAAGTATGCTCCGGGAACAACCTCTCTACCGACAATCGTCCTATCCATCCGGTTATGAAGTATTATCTGCGCGCCGTCCAAAGGGTTCATGAGTTTTTCGAATTCGAAATTTTCTATGTATTTTCGCATATATACGTCCTCCTTTTGAAGAAATTCCGCAATATGCAGTAGAAAAAGATGGTCGTCATTATCGTTTTTTCCCGCGTTTAATGCCGTAAAAAGCGATGTTGAATTCTGAAATCTTGGATTGATTTCAACAGGATAAACTGTTTCGTTTTTTACGACAAAATCCATTCCAAAAATCCCTCGATACCCGGAAGTCCCCATCCAATTACCGACAATTTCAGTCTGAGTCTTAACTTCTTTAAGGATTGATTTATTAAGCGTTTTTGCCGCGGAAAAATCATTTCCACAAAATGCTGACGAAAAGTTACTGCACTCAGGAACACCCGTAATTTGTACGGAGGGAAAGGAACAAACAGTTTTGGAACCCTTTTCAGTTGAAATAATTACCGCGTTAACATTCAAAGAAAAACCGTCAATATACCTACGAATAACAGCTAAAGAATCCGGGTATTTTTTCTGGATATCCAAATATTCCCGTTCATTTCGAATAATAAACGTAAAATGCCCACTTGACCCGTATGGAAACTGCACAACAAAGGGGAGTGATAATTCTGAACGCAAATAGTTAAAGTTAAATTTTTCAGGCACTATTATTTTTCCAGGAATACGTGGCAACGATAATTCTGGCAGTTTTTGATATAATAAATTTTTATTATCGAAAAAAGTTTTTAACCGTTCGGGCACGCCATATATCCTGGGGGGAATATCCAACTCATCCACATTTCCTTCTAAAACATCTATAGACCTATAGCATAAAAGATTTACCCGTTTTTTATAACTGTTCCACCGTTTAAGAATATCCTTGCCCAGATTATTACTAAAACTTTGTTTCAGGTGTTCATTTGACCAATCCTGCCGGATTTTACACTGTTTTTCAACTGAAAAAACATCCTCTTCTCTGAAATAATGTTTCAGTTCAATCCCATAATCACAGCTTATTATAAAATCTAACGGCAATAATGCGTTTATTCCCAAAGCATCATGCGCACGCTGTCCCATCCATCCCCACGGCGCATATTTTTCTCTCAAATATTCAGTTATATTTTTCATCCTAATGATTACAATCTGATTTTATTAAACCTATATTAACTCCGGCAAATACCTAGGAGCGTTAAGCTCTCCTTTTCTGAGCATTCTGCCCATAACCTCCACATCTTTCAAGCCAACTTTTCCCACATACAGTATACGTAAATTCCCGCCCGCTTCAACATATTTTCTTACCTTTTGCCATCCGCTTATATAGTGAAACCCCGTAATAAGCCCGCCTTTCTGCGCCGTATCTCTCATGCCTCGTTTTCCTCTTTCCGTAAGGCGATAAGCTAAGTCTTCTGGAACAAATTTCCTTAACAACGTAAAGGTTTCAAAGAATGTTTTTTTTAAGCATAAATCCGCGCAAACAGCTCTTGCCGCGTATAGCTTTACCTGCCGCGCATCTATTTTATGACACCCCGCGGCTTTTTCCAACAGTACAGCCAATCCTTCCTCCGTTTCGTTATAATCGCTAAGCCCTTCGGCAAATATTTTATACGGCTGTAAAGCCCCGTTTTCACCGCGAAACACATGCGTCTTAATTTCATGAACTTTTAACCGTTCAATTTCTTCAAAAGTATACTTAATGTTGGCGTTAATATAAACTGTTTTGTCTTTTCCGGAAACCGTTATTTTAGGTATGATTTTGCATGTTATCAGAACTTTCCAACCTATGTCATGAATTTTAATTTCGTTTTTCAAAATTGCGGCCATTTCTTCCGGACTTACCGTTTCTTTTGGAAAAGCATAACCGGCATTTTTACTTTCTGAAAGAATTTTTAATGACGCAGACAGACAAGCCATATCGGGTCGCCCATATAGATTTACAGCCTTTTCATAAAAATTTGTATCATCAGCAGTAAGAATTTCTAGCTGTTTTAACAAAAATTTAATTTTGTTTATAAACAAATTGTGCAAGTCATCATGTTCATCCAATAAGTTCAAGTATTCCCTCAATACTTCCGACATTTTTTTAAATTGTCGTTCTTTATATTGAAACCTCGGATTATATGCTCTCTTGCCACGGATATTCTTAAAAAACTTTTCTTTCTCTTCCAAAAGATTTATCGGAGTTAAATATCCGTAAAAATTCATTTCTTCGGAAATTTTACTTACCCAATCGTCAATTTCATGCAAATTAACCATCATCGGACACTACTTTCATTTCTCCTTTTTCACTTAAAACCGTCTTCTTTATTCAGCAAAGTCCCAGCCCAAACATCTTCCGGTTCCATACAAAGATATATCCACGCATGTGTTTTAAAAGAACGTATCCAATTCGTCATTTTGTTATACATATCTATTCTTAATTCTTTGGGGTACCTAAATTTCCCAAGTTCATCCACAAAAAATTCGCCCCTATAAAACATATTATTTTCACTAAATCGCTGTTCCGCGGCTTGTTTGAGCCCCGGAGTATAACGCAAACTGCCCAAACTAACCCAAACAGTATGTTTTATAATCTCTTCATGTAAAAACATTTCTTCAACGACATTCCTATAATCATTTTCCCAACCGTCATAATAAACTAACGGATCAAAATGAAAGGCGATTTTATACCCCTTTTTAACTGCGAGAAGAGCCGCGTTTATTCTTGCTTCTATCTTCGAGCTACCTTGTTCGTATTTTTCAGCAATATGATCAGGATTCATGGACCACGAAAGAACAACATTTCTGTGAGGCTTCTGTTTTAAAACATTATTAATATCCGCAACTTTGGTTTTTAATTCAAGAACTAAATTCTTTGTTTCGCGAAAAAAAGAGATTAAGTACGACGAATAATTTGTGTATTTATCCAGAGCAAGTGAATCGGTAAATTCTCCTGTACCAATTCTTGTCCTTTTGCCGACTTTTTTATCAAATTCCACAATATAATTAAAATATTCTTCTATGTTCGCAGGCAAAATAATACCGGGAGAATTGCTATACATCTGCAGATAACAATAAGTGCAATCTATGGGGCACCCGAACCCGACATTTAATATCCAATATCCGCACCTTACACACCCTTTTGTACATGGACATATTTTTATAAATGCTGATTTATTTTTTATTAAAAAAATGTTTTCGCGTCGTGGATTGTAAATCTCAACAGGGGTCATTCGTGAAAAATTTCTAGCACCTTCGGCAAAACTATTTATTACGACGACTTTTGCAGATGGAAACTTTTTTATAAATTCACATGTCCATATCATATCTTTTACGGATTTCTCAACAAAAATGGATTCCGGTTTTAGATTAAAATCCCATGGTTTGCACTCTATGTTTTCATCCCGGATTTTTAGCGGCATAAGATGAAGATTATCGCCATGTTCAAAAGAAGGGTATCTTATCGCAATAAGACCTTTTTTTATCTTGTGAAATAGATTAGATTTTCCATCTTTAATTATGGTATCAACATCAACAGCCTCCGCAATCTCTTTCAAAGAAACCTTTTTCGCCTGGGAAATTTCATAAATAAGACGAGCTAACTCATTTTTCTTATTTACGCCTATTTTAATGGGAAGTTTTTGTTCCAAAAACGTATAAATTTTGGATATAATTTGTTTGTTTTGCACCATACTCATGCGCTTATTATACAAGAATCAAATAGGGACGTCACCCATT
>JAHIZQ010000295.1 GCA_018814505.1 Candidatus Omnitrophota bacterium | reverse complement strand
GGTCCGGGAAAGGTAACTATACTCAGCGCTCTTCAGAATAATTATCCCGCGACAATTCCTTTAGCGTTAGCAATGAAATCGAACCTAATTACAGTTGCAGGTCTTTTTTTCGCGCTAGCGGCCATAGTTACGTCATACATTCCTACAGCCGTGGGTCTTAGAGGATTTATGCGAGGGCTTTTATCTCTTCATTATGAAAAACCGAAAGAATATATAGTGCTGTTACTCGCGTATGGTCCGCCTTTTCTGGTGGCTATGATATATCCGAATATTTTTATAAAAGCCGTGGATATCGCGGGAGGTTTTGGGATACTAATAGTTTTTGGTATATTACCCAGTTTTATTATGATAAAAATCGCGCGGACGGGCGGAAAACTTTTGAAATTACTAGCCGTTATTGTGACAATAAGTTTTTTAATGTTGATGGGGTTGGAAATCGCTCACGAGGCAGGGCTCTTGAAACTGGATCCGGGGAAAGAATACTGGCGTGTGACACATGTTGCAAAATAACACGCAAGGAAATAGGTGCGTACACCCACGACTTCGCTCGGGACAAGCGGGATGACAATGTTTTTTTGTTATTATGGCGACCAATGTTCTACACATAAAATTTTAAATTTTATTATTTGGAAGTCATCGAGAGGTTTTATAAATTGATCAAACGAGCAGGGATGGATAGTGTCAAAAATAACATGAAAGAATTATGAAAAGAAAAAATAAAGTAGTTCCCCCCTTTTTCAAAGGGGGGAAACATTAAGAAGTTGTTTTGAAACAGGGGGGGAGGCAAGTCTTTTTAACAAAAGTCTTCTTAATCAAAGAAGATAAAAAATCCTTCAGAGCGGCGTAAACGGGTAGCTTTTAGGTTCGTACGAGAGGGGATGGGAGTACAGCGTCTTAAAGCTTGAAAAAATGAAACGAACTTGCGGGGGTCTACTTTTGTCTTGGCAAAACGGAAGAAGCCCTGAAAACGTGTTTCACCGCAATAGAACTAGCGCCCAAATATGGAACGGCATATAGAAATTTAGCTATGATGTATTTTCGTGAGGGAGAGTATGCGTTAGCGATAGAAAATTATGACCGTGCGATTGAATTGGGATACAGTGCTGATCCGGAATTCGAAAGACAACTAAAAGAGTATCGCAGGGAAGAGGCGAAATAGCGAAGGCAAGCTTCCGAGAAAAGTTCACAGGATAGGTTCTTCTAAGATAGATTGTCCTAGTAGAAGGGAGCTTCCTCTGATTTTTTATTGTCCCCCATAAGAGTGTAAACCTGTTTTATGTTGTTCCGTGCGTTTACATATTCAGGATAAATACTTAGTGCCTTTTTAAAACAAGCAAGCGCTGTTTGAAGTTTCCCGATAGAAGCATAAGCAACACCAAGATTATTAAGTATCTGGGCATAATTAGGGCTAATAAGAAGAGCCTTTTTATACATTTCGATGGCTTTTTCATAGTTATTGACTTGTGAATATTCAAGACCGAGATTGTAGTATGGTTCAACATAATCGGGATTAACTCGTATCGCCTCTTCATATAGTTTTATAGCCTCAGCATTTTTGCCAATATTAACGTACAAATTCGCAAGATTATTATAAGCCTGCGCGTATTTCGGATCAAGAGAGATGGCTCTGCTAAACAGTTCTATCGCGTCCTGTTCTCGCCCCTCTTTTTCATATTCCATAGCAAGAGAAGTAAGCGTACGCACGCTTTGAGGTTCATATTTAACGGTTCTTTCATACAAGCTTTTGGGGTGCCGCCAATAGCTATTATAGTGAACTGTCAAAAATGAATAAAAGAAGAGCAAAGCCAATCCGCCAACCGCGCAAAACAACCTTCCTGTTTTAGTTTTATATAGCCGAACTAATCCATACGATAAAAGGAGAAAAAAGCCTATGGAAGGAACATATAGCCAGTGTTCCGCCATGTAAGCGATAGGGATAGGATAAAGATTAGAGTGCGGAAGAAGTGTTAAAAAAAACCACCAGACAGAAAAAAAGAATACTTTATTGTACTGGCGCTTTTTAAAAGAAAGAGTTAAGACCAAAACCAATATTGAAATGCCGACCAGTACTTGGGGGTCAGTAAAACTAAAAAATTTATTTCCATATTCCATATGTAAGCCAAAAGGGAAAAACAAAAGTTTTACATAAGTAGTTAAAGCCGCAAAGAAGCCGGGGATTCTTTGAAACAAAGTAGTGGGATCAGCTTTATGAAATGATAAAAATGTGACCCTTAGTAAAATGTAGATAAGGGTAACGCTTAAAAAAGGCAACAATTTCTTAATGTTTATCCGTTCTTTACAAGAGTAACAGCACAAAGGTACTAGCGCGATCAACATTACAGCATTTTCTCTGGAAAGCAGAGCTAAGACATAACACGTCAAGGCAAAAAAATACGATATTCCGCTTTTTTTAATATAAAAAATAAGGCTAAGTAGCATAAATAATAAAGCTAAGGAATCCGCTCTGCCGGAAATATAAGAGACCGCTTCCGTGTGTATCGGATGGCATACAAAGAATAAACTAGTTAATAAAGCTAATAAGTTGTTTTTAAAAAGAACACCTATCAGCCAGTAGAGGGCTATCGCGGCAAGGATGTGAAGAATAATATTTGTTAAATGGTACCCTCTTACGTCTAATTTCCAGAAAGAGTAATCTATTGTGTAGGTGACTATTTGCAGGGGGCGGTAAGAAGAATAATCGATATTAGCTCCAGAGCCGATATGAGTAGTAAACAAAGTGGGGAAATGAATCCCATTTGTGATATAAATGTTATCTTTTACTAAATGATCGTCATCCCAAATGAACTTGCCGTCTAGAGAATTAAAATAAACCGCGAAACCCACTAGCGCGATTAAAACGACGGCGAGAACAGTAGTTTTTTTATAACTCATATTTTGCGCCAGAGCCGGAATGTTCATTTTCTATGTCTTTCTGTGCTTTGTCGTCTTTCCAAAAGACGCTAGAATGAAACATGAATGACAATTCAAAAATGTTGATACAACAATTGTATAATGTAAAAATAGCGGGGGCAAGTTAAATGTGGAAATAGAATTAACTTGAGAGGGGTCGCCCTGCCTGAAATCATTTCGACCAGATAAAAGTATCAATAATAAAATAATCGTAAAATAATCGGGCGCGGAAACCACGCCCCTACAATTAGTTAATTTATTGAGCAGTTCAAATATAAAACATCAAAAGACATAAATGCGTTACATAAAACCCCCGGCAAAAAAATCTGGCAGGTTATTTGGTCAGCCTTTGTCCGGTGACCAGGGGGGGGGTAATGATGTGTTGCTCAATCCCGGAATAGAAATAGAAATAGAAATGATAAAATAGATCCTTACCCCCTACTGATAATTAAGATATTGTGTGTAGGTAAAAGTTCTTTGAAAAGATTAAAGTTTCTTGTTGGAAAAAGAAGGAAGAGAAGTAGCAGGGGGCTAGCCCCCTGGTTAAAAAACAAAAAGCGAAGAACTATTGCGCGTATTTTTGAAAGTGGAAAGAAAAAAAGAACATACGAAGCGACAGATATAGCGCAAGTATATGAAAGTCAAAGATGGCAATGGATACGAGTCAAGCAATGGTTTAATGATCATAAAGACGATTACACGATGAAATAAAAAAGGCTTGAAAAAACAGAGGGCACATAAGAAAATACATCCTCCATAAAACGACCAAGTTTAACCGGAGGAATCAAATGTGCCCAATAGAATATTATCAAATCATGAGAAATTGTACAGATAAAAAACAGCATAGGTATCAAATGGTGGTCTATGCTGAGAAGAATGG
>JAHIZQ010000294.1 GCA_018814505.1 Candidatus Omnitrophota bacterium | reverse complement strand
GGTTGGGATCACCACCTATATCTCACATATTATCAAGCCTAGACATTGACATTTTAGAAACCAATTAAAGACAAAAGTTTTGCCCGTACAGATTCCAAAACCACTTAAGTTTAAAATCAAGACTTGACCCCTTTTATCCCCTTTTATGACCCCTTTTATCTTTATTTGACCCCTTTTATCTTTTACAATAATTTGCATATGCGGAGAATGTATGCTATATTCTACGCATATGATGCGGAGAATAAATAGTCTTTTCTCCGCAAGAGAATATAGGGGGAAAACAGGAATGAAGTATATTCATCAGTTAGATATTTGGCCAAAATTCACATGGGATCATGAAAAGATAATGTCTTTACTGGGGGCAGTGCGTAATCGTCAAGGACGATTACTCGGTCGTATGGAGACATTGGGTTTTTCTTTGCGTTCAGAGGCTATACTTCAGACGCTTACTCTTGATGTTTTAAAGAGCAGTGAGATCGAAGGGGAGATTCTTGATAGAAGTCAGGTGCGTTCATCAATAGCGCGTAGGCTGGGGATGATGGGGATTAGTGGACTTGTTCCTTCTGATCGTTATGTTGATGGTGTTGTAGAGATGATGTTGGATGCTACTCAGAATTTCAAAAAGCCTTTGACGAAAGATCGGCTGTTTGGTTGGCATGCGAGCTTGTTTCCATCGGGACATAGCGGGATGCATAAAATAATTGTTGGCGCGTGGCGCAATGATGCCCAAGGTCCCATGAGGGTTGTTTCGGGCGCGGTTGGTCATGAAAGAGTGCATTTTGAAGCACCGGATGCTGATCGTTTAAAAAGTGAGATGAAAAATTTCTTAAGTTGGTTTAATGGATCGGCTTCGTTTGCCAAAGGGTGTTCTTTGGATTTAGATCCTACTCTTAAGGCGGGTATTGCGCATTTGTGGATTGTGACTCTTCATCCTTTTGAAGACGGCAATGGGCGTATCGCTCGGGCAATTGCCGATATGCAGCTTGCACGTGCTGACGGTAGTCGAGAACGGTTTTATAGTATGTCTGTTCAAATCCGTCAGGAACGGAATGCTTATTACCGTATTCTTGAGAATACACAGAAAAATATTCATAGTAAAAAATCCGGAATTGATATTACAGCATGGCTTGTATGGTTTTTGAATTGTTTGAATCGGGCGCTTAAAACAACCGAGAATACGCTTTCTGATGTATTTAAAAAAGCTCGTTTTTGGGAATCTCATCCAGTTGAGTCAATTAACGAACGGCAACGAATTATGATCAATAAGTTGTTCGATGGTTTTGAAGGAAAGCTTACTTCTTCAAAATGGGCGAAGATCACAAAATGTTCGCAGGATACGGCTTTAAGGGATATTCTTGATCTTGTAGAGAAAGGGATCCTTGTTAAAGATTCTGCGGGTGGACGGAGCACTAGTTATTCCTTAAATGTATAATAGATAAATAGGGACAGACACCTATTTATTTGAATACAATTTCCGGCGTCTTTTTTCTATGTTTTTATCGGAAAGATATTCGTCATAGGTCGTGTTTGCACGGTCTATGTATCCCAGCGGAGTGACCTCGATAATGCGGTTTGCCGTTGTCTCTACTAATTGATGATCGTGTGATGAAAAAAGAAGAACCCCTTTGTATTTTTGAAGTCCTTCGTTGAGAGCCGAGATTGATTCCAGGTCTAGATGATTTGTAGGTTCGTCCAATATCAGAACATTGGCGCCGACAAGCATCATCCGCGCCAACATGCATCTAACCTTTTCTCCTCCGGAAAGGACTTTCACATTTTTAAATACTTCATCGCCCGAAAAAAGCATGCGCCCCAGAAACCCGCGTACAAAGGATGTCTCGGTGTTATCTGTATACTGTGAAAGCCAATCGATAAGTTCAATATTCGCGTCAAAGTAGCCTGTGTTGTCCTTGGGATAATACGCCTTCTTAGTCGTTACGCCCCAGGTTAACTTTCCACTGTCCGCTTTGAGCTCGTTCATAAGTGTTCGAAAGAGCGTCGTTTTGACAAGATCGTTGTGACCCACAAAAGCAATTTTATCTCCTTTTCTTACAGTTATGTTCAGGTTACTGAACATAGGTTGCCCGTCAAGCGACTTGGATAAGTTTTCGATATTTAAGATGTTATTTCCTAAATCCCGTTCCTGCTCAAAATTAATAAACGGGTATTTCCTCGAAGAAGGCTGTATGTCCTCAAGAACCAGTTCATCCAGGCTTTTTTTACGGCTGGTTGCTTGCTTTGCTTTGGAAGCATTTGCGCTAAAACGCGCGATAAATTCCTCAAGCTCTTTACGTTTTTGCGCTATCTTTTTATTAGACTGGTTGCGCTGTTCAAGAACAAACTGGCTTGACTGCATCCAGAAAGAATAATTTCCCGATGACAGCCGTATCGTGTCGTAATCGATATCCGCGATATGCGTACAGACTTTATCCAGGAAATGTCTATCGTGAGAAACCACAATAGCGATATTCTTAAAATTGCATAAAAACCCTTCGAGCCATACACTAGTCTCTACGTCCAGATGGTTTGTAGGTTCATCCAACAGCAGAATATCGGGGTTCCCAAAAAGCGCCTGGGCCAAAAGCACACGGATCTTCTGCCCCCCTTCAAGATGTTTCATGTATACATCAAGCAGGTCTTTCGTGATGCCTACATTGTTTAACAGTTTAGCGGCGTTATTCTCGGCGTTCCATCCGTCGAGTTCAACAAACTCACCTTCTAACTCCGCGACCTTTATCCCGTCCGCATTGGAACAATCTTCTTTTGCATAAATCGCGTCTTTCTCTTTCATAATCTCATAAAGCCGCTTATGTCCCATGATTACCGTATTCAGAACAGTATGTTCATCAAAAGCAAACTGGTCCTGATTCAGGACTGACATTCTTTCTCCGGGAGTAATAAAGACATCACCGGTTGAGGTCTCTACATCACCAGAAAGTATCTTCAGGAAAGTAGATTTTCCCGAACCATTCGCTCCAATTAAACCGTAACAATTACCCTGCGAAAAAGTAATATTTACGTTAGAAAATAATTTTTGCGAACCATACTGCAGAGATACACCATTAGTCGTTATCATATTATCAATTACCTTTCACCTATATAATTTCACTACATCCATCAATATCCCGAAACAAGAGCATACACATTCGGAGCCTCTTTGTAAAGCCCTATAACTAGACAAGAGGGTCAAGCCTAGACATTGACATTTTAGAAGCCAATTAAAGACAAGAGTTTTGCCCCTGCAGATTCCAAAAATACTTAAGTTTAAAATCAAGACTTGACCCCTTTATTAATGAATTTTCCATGTTTTTGAGGTATAATGTCGTATCATGAAAAACAAACGATTTATTAATGCCGATCTCATTGCAACTGGTTTATCGCCTTTTTCGCCATAGCAGGCCGCTATTAAATCGGGTAAATTAGTTTTAGGGCAGATCAAAGAATATTTAGAAAGTGGTGTTGATTTCGGGTTTGAAACAACTATGTCCGGGGTGACATAGTTGAAGTATTTGAAAATGCTGAAAAAGAAAGGATACAAAATTCATATTTTCTTTCTATGGATACCAACTTCACAATTGGCTATTCTTCGCGTGAAAGAGCGTGTAGAACAAGGGGGGCATAATGTTCCAACGGAAAATGTGCGGCGCCGATTTGAAAGGAGTATAGAGAAATTTTTCAAAGAATATCGATTTTTATCAGATAAATGGGTATTATTTAATAATGAAGGACTTATCCCTCAAATGATTGCACAAAAACAAAATAATCATATTGATGTGGCTAACCGTATTTTGTTTAAAAAAATTACTAATAAAGTTGGGGTAAAATTATGAAGAAAAAAAGACTATCTGTTTTTGATAAAGCAGAAACTGCTATGAAAGAGGCAGTAGATAAAGTGGTAGAAAATCATATGCACCCAGTACGTTCATTAAAAGTTACAAGAGAATCTATGGAAAATATGAAAACAGAAAAGAAAGACCATATTGTTAAGGGCGGTACAGAATATATAATTTCGAAATATAATCCTAAAAGATATCTTGTATGTGTTTCAAAATCGGGCAATATAGTTCCTGTGTTTCCGTTTACCAGTAAGAAAGAAGCACTGAAGTATATTGATAGCCAAGAAAAAAAGAAAAAAATAAAACATAAGAAAAGATGGTCAATAAAAATCAGCTAAAGACAAAGATTCTCCAAGATAAGAGCGTAGATCTAGACATTGACTTTTTAGAAACCAATTAAAGACAAGAGTTTTGCCCATACAGATTCCAAGAATACTTAAGTTTAAAATCAAGACTTGACCCCTTTATTTTATTATGAAAGAAGCGAAGAAATTTTTGTTAATGGTTGCGGTGTTTTTTGCGTGTTTTTATCTGCCTGTTGAGCTATTACCCTTTAGAAATGCTATATTTGAAGCGTTAGCTTTAGTTCGGTGGTATGCTCGTGAACATGTTCTATTATGTCTTGTACCTGCTTTTTTTATTGCCGGAGCTATTTCTGTTTTTATCAGTCAGGCTTCGGTGATTAAATATTTTGGTGCTAAGGCAAATAAATTTCTCGCCTACAGCGTTGCTTCTATTTCAGGAACAATACTGGCAGTTTGTTCATGTACGGTTTTACCTTTATTTTCAGGCATATACAAAAGAGGCGCTGGCTTGGGACCCGCTACGGCATTTCTTTATTCCGGACCCGCAATAAATGTTATCGCCATTATCATGACTGCAAGGATACTCGGTTGGAAACTTGGTGTTGCCCGAGCTGTTGGCGCTGTAGTCTTCAGCGTTGTTATAGGGCTATTGATGCATTTCATTTTCATTAAGGAGGAACATGCCAGGAAAGTAGAAGGAGAACTCTTTGCGGGAGAAGTTAAAAAGACAAGAGCATTATGGCAAAATGGGCTGTACTTTTTTGCAATGGTCGGATTTATTATCTTTGCTAACTGGGCAAAACCACAAGACGGAGAAACCGGTTTGTGGGCTTCAATATTTGTGGCGAAGTGGTATTTGGCTATTAGATC
>JAHIZQ010000293.1 GCA_018814505.1 Candidatus Omnitrophota bacterium | reverse complement strand
TGGAGAAAATATTTTGCCTGCATTCAAAAACGTCGTGGAATACATTGAAAAAGCGGCAAAAAAAGAGAAAAAACAAAAAGAATCCGGTATCTTGAATCGTGCGATAAAAAAAGCTGACGAAGAGGCGGCGCGTTTTTGTGAAATCGCTGGGAAAAAAGTTATTTTAGCCGAGTTTAAAGATTTAGATAAAACTCTTCTTTACAAAGTAGCGGCATATCTTGAAAAAAAGGCGGACGTTGTTATTGTCGGGAGTAGTAAAGAAGGTTCAGCGTATTTTGCAGTTACTTCTTCTAACGCGCTTGCAAACGCGCAAGAAATAATAAAAGAGGCGGCAAAAGATATTGATGGCGCGGGTGGAGGAAAACCTACCTTTGCTCAGGCCGGAGGCAAAAATCCATCCGGGCTTAAGGCGGCACTTAAGGCGGCACTTAAGGCGGTTGAAAAATGTTTACGGAAAACAGAAAGAAAGGGTTAGTATGCGCGCTGTAAAAATAAACAGTATTGCTTTTAATAATTTGGTTAACAGGTATGATACCGGAAGAATTCGCTTGCAAAAGAAAGTTTCCAGAATAATTGACGGTGTGCGTCGTGATGGAGATAAAGCGCTTTTACGGTATACAAAAATGTTTGATAAAATTGATATCCCTAGAAAAGACCTGCTAGTTACTGAAGCTGAAATTAGCGGCGCATATCAAGACATAAAACCTGAAATAGTTAATACATTGAAGGAGATTATACGAAACATAAATAAGTTCTATACGAATCAGGTTCCAAAATCATGGTCAATAAAACAGGAATCAGGAATTGAGCTTGGAGAAAAATTTGTGCCTATCGAAAGAGTCGGGGTTTATGTTCCGAGTGGTACTGTTCCTTTGGTGTCAAGCGTATATATGACGGTTTTACCGGCTAAAATCGCGGGTGTAAAAAAGATAGTAATGGTTTCGCCTCCGAATAAATATAAAAGTATTGATCCGTATATACTAGTAGTCGCGAATCTTCTAAAAGTGGACGAAATATATAAAATCGGTGGAGCCCAGGCAATAGCGGCGCTTGCTTTTGGTACTAAAACCGTGTCAAAAGTGGACAAAATTGTCGGGCCGGGAAATGAATATGTTACTGAAGCTAAACGCCAGGTTTTTGGATATTGCGATATAGATATGTTGGCGGGTCCGAGTGAAGTTCTTATTATCGCTAATAGATACGCGAATATAGATTATTTAAAAAGGGATGTTATGGCGCAGGCCGAGCATCATAAAGGGTTGTCAATACTTGTTACGCCGTCACGAAGAGTGTTTAACGCTTTACGGAAGGATAAGGATACGCCAGGTTATATTATTAAGGTTAAGAATCTGGAAACCGCGGCAGATATATCAAACATGATTGCTCCGGAACATCTTCAGCTTATGGTTAAGTCGCCGAAACGCGTATTAAAAAATATTACGAACGCGGGCGCGATTTTTCTTGGACAGTATTCGCCTGTCGCGATTGGTGATTATATTGCCGGGCCGAGTCATGTTTTGCCTACGGGAGGAACGGCAAAATATTCTTCCGGGCTTAATTTGAGAAGTTTCATCAAAAGTTCCCATATTATTTCGTATTCTCGTAAGGCTCTTAGTAATTCCGCGGGCTGGGTGAAAGAAATAGCAGAACTTGAAAAACTTGAGAATCACTGGCTATCGGTTAAGCAAAGGTGTGATGGATAAAAAGTATATGTGAAGATATTGTAGGGGAGGCCCTTGTGTCCTCCCGCAATGGTAAAATAGTGTGCTGTAGGTTATATTCGAGTGTACGACACGCGATACTTGACTTGATATACGGATTATAATTAGGGGGAGGAAGCAATGGGAATATTTTCTGGAAAAAGAAAAGGAAAACTAAGGCAAGCACAATACGAAAGAAAATCTAAAGAAACTCAGATAGAAATACCTGTTTTAAATATTGACGGTACGGGAAAAAGCAAAATATCTACTTCAATAGGTTTTCTGGATCACATGCTTACCTTGTTTGCCTATCATGGATATTTTGATTTGGAGCTTAACGCGAAGGGCGATACTCATGTTGACAAGCATCATCTAAATGAAGATATAGGACTCGCGCTTGGTGAAGCGTTTAAAAAAGCTTTGGGGGAAAGCCGCGGCATAACAAGAACCGCTTCAGTGGAAGTTCCAATGGATATGGCTAGTGCTAAGGTTTTAATAGATCTATCTAATCGCCCGGCGTTTAAATGTATAGGCCCTCCGAACATTTATTATGATGTTAACAAAGAGCAAGAAGGATATTCAGTGCATTACGCTAAAGATTTTTTAGATAGTTTCGCAAAAAAGCTTTGTATTAATTTACATATTGAAATAAATGGGGAAGGTGACATGCATCATCATCTTGAAGCTGTGTTTAAAGCTTTGGGAATGGCGCTTGACAAAGCAACGTCTATTGACGCGCGAAGAGCGGATGAAGTGCCGTCCAGTAAAGGAATTTTATAACGGCGAATTTTTTAGTTAGTCGATTAGCCAGTTTTGAAATAAGCGCTGTACATTGCCTCGTAACTCACGGGGATTGCGAGGGGTGAGCCTTGCTTACTTTAATTACATAACATTTTCATCGATACACCGTACAAGATATACTATATGAGGCATACGACATTCGATATACGATATACGACATACGCTAGGTACGTGGAGAAATTAAGGACTAACAATGATTGGGATAATAGATTATGGCGCGGGGAATTTAAGAAGTGTTTATAATGCTTTCCAATATTTAGGTCAAAATGTTTGTGTGTGCACGAAACCTGACGAATTGGACTACGTTGATAAAATTGTGTTACCCGGAGTTGGCGCGTCAAAAGATGCCATGCAGGGGTTAAGGCAAAATGGGTTTATAGAACCCCTTTTAAGAAATATAAAAGAGGGTAAAGATTTTCTAGGTATATGTCTTGGGCTTCAGCTTTTGTTTAACCGTAGTTTTGAATTTGGAAGCAATGAATGTTTGGGGCTCCTTAAAGGTGAGGTTAAGCTTTTTAAGCCTTTGAATGAATTAAAGGTTCCGCAAATAGGATGGAATACTGTAAAGTTTATTGGCGCGCCTTGCCCTGTTTTTAAAGGGATTAAAGACAACAGTTATTTTTATTTTGTTCATTCATATTATTGCGATAACGAAGAGTCTAAATTTACATTAGGCGAAACAGAATATGGAATTATTTATACTTCCGCGATTTGGAAAGAAAATGTTTACGCGGTACAATTCCATCCCGAAAGATCGCAGAAAAACGGTTTAAAGATTTTAACAAATTTTGGAGGATTATGAGAGTAATACCGGCGATTGATTTAATTGATGGAAAAACTGTACGGTTAGAACAGGGGAAATATGATTGTAAGTTAACTTATGATATTGACCCTGTTTCTGCCGCGTGTAAGTGGGAGTCTTTAGGAGCGAAACTCCTGCATATTGTTGATCTGGACGGCGCGAAAGAAGGACGTCCGGTAAATATTTCAGTTATTGAAAAAATAGCGCGCGCGGTTAATATTCCGGTTGAAGCGGGAGGCGGGTTTCGTACGCAGGAAAATATTCAGCAGGTTTTGGATAAAGGCGTTTGGCGGGTAGTTGTCGGCTCTCGGGCTTTTGAAGATATGAGTTTTACTGGGGATTGTGTAAAAACTTTTGGTGAAAAAGTGATTTTTAGCCTGGATGTTAAAGAATTAAGGCCAAGTGTTCGCGGGTGGGAAGAGACGGTAGATTTGGATGTTTCGGTTGTTTTAGATTTTTTCATTAATTTAGGCGTTAAGGAAATTATTTATACGGATATTAAAAGAGACGGTATGCTTTCGGGGCCTAACATAGAGGCTTTAAAAGAGATTTTACAGAAAACAACGATTAAAATTATATCAGCAGGTGGGGTAAAAACAATAGAACACATAAAAATGCTTAAAAAACTGGAAAAAGACGGTCTTTCGGGCGTAATAATCGGACGAGCTCTTTATGAAGACACATTAGACCTTAAGGAGGCAGTTGATGTTGGCGAAGCGGATAATTCCGTGTCTTGATGTTAAAGACGGTCGGGTAGTGAAGGGGGTTAACTTTGTTGATTTACGCGATGCGGGCGACCCCGTGGAAAACGCTAAAATTTATAATGATGAAGGCGCGGATGAATTGGTTTTTTTAGATATAACGGCTAGTTATGAAAAACGTAAAACAATGGTGGATGTTGTAAGGGAAGTAGCGAAAAAAGTTTTTATGCCATTTACTGTAGGTGGGGGTATATATTCAAAGGAAGACATCAGAGAACTTTTAAATGCTGGTTGTGACAAAATATCGATAAATACATTCGCGGTTTTGCGTCCCGATTTTATAAAAGAGGCAAGTGATAAGTTTGGCCGGCAATGTATTGTTGTGGCTATTGACGCAAAAAAAAGAGACGCGGATTCGTGGGAAGTATACATAAAAGGCGGCCGGGAACCTGTCGGGCTCGATGCTGTAAGCTGGGCCAAGCAGGCTGAAAAATTAGGCGCGGGTGAAATTCTTTTAACAAGTATGGATTCTGATGGGACAAAAAGAGGATATGATATAGATTTGACCAGGGCAATTAGTACCGCGGTAAATATTCCGGTGATTGCTTCCGGTGGGTGCGGTAATCTCGAGCATTTTTATTCAGCATTTGTAGAAGGAAAAGCGTCCGCGGCTCTTGCGGCGTCAGTTTTTCATTTTAAAGAGTTTACCATCGGTGAGGTAAAAAAGTATCTTAAGCAAAAAAATGTTGCTGTGCGCATTGGTTAACTGATGTATTTGGATGCATATAAAACGAAAAATAGAGAGGTTACAGAATGAATTTTATTGATAAATTGAATTTTGATGAAAAGGGGCTGATTCCCGCGATTATTCAAGACGAAAAGTCTGGTCAGGTTTTAACGCTTTGTTATATGAATAAAGAAGCTTTAGAAAAAACTATTAAAGAAAAAAAAGTTTATGTGTTTCGCCGTTCAAAAGGTAGAGTAATGATAAAGGGGGAAAGTTCCGGATGTGTGCAATTTGTTAAGAAAGTATATATGGATTGCGCTGAAAATTCTGTTCTTTTTAAAGTAGAACAGCTACGCGCGGCGTGTCATGAAGGTTATTTCAGCTGTTATTTTAGGGGAGTAGACGATACGGGCAACGTTACTATTGATGAAAAACGTGTGTTTGACCCGAAAGAAGTA
Source organism: Candidatus Omnitrophota bacterium (assembly GCA_018814505.1). GTDB lineage: Bacteria > Omnitrophota > Gorgyraeia > Tantalellales > Tantalellaceae > JBDRNE01. The sequence goes on along the minus strand of JAHIZQ010000293.1, from coordinate 2,050 downwards.
TATGGGAAGAATGACAAACCGTGATATTCTTCTTGTGTAAACTTTCAGGTTCCCCGAGCCAAAGGCGAAGGGAAATGACAAACCAACGATAGCTGTGGAGAGGAACCCCTGTTATCCCGAGCGGAGTCGAGGGATCTGGATGAAAACAACAGATTTTTCGACTCGACCTTCGGTCTCGCTCAGAATGACAGAAATCGTGAAAACCGTAAAAAAAATAGAACTTTTGTAGCGCATAGTGCGGAGGATTACAAAAATAATGACAAAAGAGGAACCCAATTCGGATATGTATTACCCTAGTAAAAAAGAGTTTATAAAATTGGCAAAAAAAGGAAATGTGATACCTGTTTACAGTGAAATGCTGGACGATTTTGGGACGCCGCTTTCGGTTTTTTTAGCAGTTGATGAAGGAGATTTTTCATATCTTCTTGAATCTGTAGAAGGTGGAGAGCATATGGCAAGGTTTTCTTTTCTAGGAAGCGCTCCGTCTTTGACCATTGAGAGCAGAGGAGACACTATCAGTATTACCGAAGGCACGAAGAAGAAAACGTATAAAACTAAAACAAATCCGATAGATGAAATAAAAAAACTTATGGATAAATTTCGGTTTGTACCGGTAGATGGCCTGCCGCGTTTTTGCGGGGGATTAGTCGGCTATATGGGGTATGATATGGTCAGGCATATTGAGAATGTTCCGGATATGAACCCTGCGGATTTTGATATCGCGGATATGCAGTTTGTTCTTACGGATACTATTCTTATTCTTGACCATGTTGAACATCGAATTAAGATTGTTTCAAATGCCGTGATAAAAGGTGATCCTGCAATAGCGTATGATAAAGCGTGTAGGGAAATTGATAAAATAATAAAAAAGCTTAAAAATTTTAAAGTAAATCTTACAGAAACAAAAAAACAGGTAAAGAAAAGCCGGTTAAAATCAAATTTCTCAAAGGAAAAATTTTGTGAAATAGTAAAAAAAGCAAAATCATATATTCGCGCGGGTGAAGTTATCCAGCTAGTTCTTTCACAGCGTATTGAACGAAAGACAAAAGTAGAACCTTTTTCAATATATCGGGCATTGCGATCCATAAACCCTTCGCCGTATATGTATTACTTGAAGTTTGGCGGGTATAAAATAATAGGATCTTCTCCTGAGATTCTTGTTAGATGCGAAAATCGTGTAGTTGAAGTGCGTCCAATAGCCGGAACTCGTCCTCGTGGAAGGGGTGAAAAAGAAGACGCAAAGTTTGAAAAAGAACTATTGGCTGATCCTAAAGAAAAAGCTGAACACATAATGCTGGTTGATCTAGGGCGTAATGATATCGGAAGGGTATGTGAGTATTCAACCGTAAAAGTGAAAGAGCTGATGTGTGTTGAACGGTATTCGCATGTAATGCATATAGTTAGTGATGTTGAAGGCGTCTTGCGAAAAGACAAGGATATATACGATTTAATTAAAGCCGTTTTTCCCGCGGGGACTGTGACGGGGGCTCCGAAGGTTAGAGCTATGCAACTTATTGATGAGCTGGAAAACGTACGCCGTGGGCCTTATGCGGGTTGTGTCGGGTATATAAGCTTTTCCGGAAATACGGATATGTGCATAACCATAAGAACGATAGTTATGAAAGGCGATACCGCTTTTATACAGGCAGGGGCAGGAATTGTCCTGGATTCAAAACCTGAAAAGGAGTATGAGGAAACTTTGAACAAAGCTAAGGCTATGTTTAAGGCGGTTGAATTCGCGGAGAGAGGTTTGGAATGATTTTTGTTGTTGATAATTATGATTCGTTTACGTATAACCTTGTTCAATACATAGGCGAGCTTGGCGAAAAAGTAGTTGTTTTCCGCAATGATAAAATAACGCTTGAAGAGATTAAAAAACTTGCGCCTAGTAAAATAATAATTTCTCCGGGTCCCGGACGACCTCAAGGCGCGGGAATATCAAAAGAGGTAATTCTTCAGTTCGCGGATAAAGTGCCGATACTTGGAGTGTGTTTGGGGCATCAAAGCATTGCTGAGGTTTACGGCGCGAAGATTGTTAGAAGCAAAAGTA
>JAHIZQ010000292.1 GCA_018814505.1 Candidatus Omnitrophota bacterium | reverse complement strand
TAATAGTTTTACGCATAAGCTAGTTTGGCGCGCGGGGGGAGTTGGTAATAATATGAAACATATATTAACGACAACTATATATGATTTGGCGTTTGGCGCGAAAGGCATTGGGAAAATTGACGGAAAAATCTGTTTTGTGGAAGGAGCTTTGCCCGGCGAAGAGGTTGAATTTGAAGTTATTAAGGATACTTCACGTTATATGGAAGGCAAAGTAACAAAAATTATCACCGCTTCAAAAGATAGAATTTTGCCAGTTTGTCCGTATTATGTTGAGTGCGGAGGATGCAGTTTACAGCATGTTTCTTATGAAAGAGAACTTTTTTATAAACAAGAACAGGTCGTTCAGTTAATAAGGCGAATAGCCGGATGTAAAGATTTTTTGTGCGAAAAAATAGAAAAGTCGGACAAATATTATAATTATCGTTCTAGTGTTACTGTGCATAGTAAAGGCTCGGGTTTTGGTTATTTTGCGTCAAAAAGCCATTCAATAATCAAGATAAAAGAATGTGTTGTAGCAGACAAGGCGATAAACGAGATATTGCCGGAATTAGAGAAATCTGTTGAGAAAAAAAATGTTACTTTGAAAGTAGACCATAATGCCGGGGTGTGGTCGTCAAGCGTTTTGGGAGAAAAGTTTTTTATTGATAGGTATTGCGGAATGGATGTGTATTTGTCCACTAAAGCTTTTAGCCAGGCCAATAGATACATCGCTGAACGAATCGCGGAAGTTTTAGAAACCTGGATAGGGTCTGATACTGAGGACGCTGTGTTTTTTGATTTATGTTGCGGTACGGGTTTTTTTAGTTTTCTTTTAAAACAAAAATTTTTATTAAAAGTAGGTGTTGATTCTAACCGTGTGGCCATAGAGTGCGCTAAAAGAACGCTCAAAATGTCTGATGAAAAGAATATTAAGTTTTATAAAGGCTCAGTGGAAAACGTTTTTTGGGAATTATACGAAAAGAATAAGAGTAGATCTAACGTATTATTTATTGATCCACCGCGCGCGGGTGTCAATAATACTCTTCTCAAGAAAATCGCTGGATTGGAAGAATTGAACGCGATATATTACCTCTCATGTGACGTTGCCTGTTTAGCGAGGGATATAAAAGTTTTGATAGCCGACGGAAAATGGCGGTTGGCCAAGGCGCTTCCCTTTGATATGTTTCCCAGAACCGGGCATATAGAAGTATTAGCGGAGATTGTTAGAGTATAAAGACTTTGAAACCGTACGTGTGTGCCTCAATAATCGATTTGTGTGATTTAGTGTGATTATTCTTGATACAGCGGTGTGTTTAATATATCATATGTGGAATAGACTAGCCGATTAATTAGGCAAGTAAAGGGCAAGAAGAGGTTAACTATTAAACCGATTAATTGACTAACCAGTAAAAGGAGCAAACAATATGTACAGAGAACAAATAAAAGTGTTAGATTGCACAGTTAGAGACGGGGGACTTATTAATGACCATTATTTTGATGATAAGTTTGTTCGCGAGGTATACAAGGCAGTTTCATCTGCCGGTGTTGACTATATGGAAATAGGATACAGATGTTCAAAAAGTATTATGTCTCCGGATAAATTCGGCAAATGGAAGTTTTGTGAAGAAGATGTTATTAAAAAAGCGATAGATGGCATAGAATCAAATACAAAGCTTTCTGTTATGGTTGATGTGGGACGTGTAGAAAAGTATGATATTTTGCCTTGCAAGGAAAGTGTTATTGATATGATTAGAGTCGCGACATATGTGAAAGATGTTGATAAGGCCATTGATCTTGTGAACACTGCCGCAGAAAAGGGGTATGAAACAACAGTAAACATCATGGCAATATCCAGGGCGCTTGATAACGAACTTGACGAAGCATTAGCTCAGCTTGAAGAGGAAAGTAAAGCCTCGGTTGTCTATATCGTGGATAGTTTTGGCGCTTTGTATTCAGAGAATGTAACATACTTGGTTAATAAGTACAAAAAGTTTTTGAAAACAAAAGAAGTCGGTATGCACGCGCATAATAACCAGCAATTGGGGTACGCGAATACGCTACAGGCAATAATAGACGGCTGTAACTTTCTTGATGCCACAATTTATGGTATTGGTAGAGCCGCGGGGAATTGTCCTCTTGAACTTTTAATGGGGTTTCTGAAAAATCCAAAGTTTGATTTACGTCCTATTTTAGATGTTATTTCAAGAGAATTTATTCCTTTAAGGGAAAAAATTGAATGGGGATATTTGCTTCCATACGCGATTACCGGAATGTTTAACGAACATCCAAAAATGGCCATGGCTCTCAGGAAAACGAAAGATAAAGATAGTTACCGTGATTTTTATGATAGCATGTCTGCCATGGAAATTGATTAATTTTTACAATGAATGTCAATTCTTTAAAAAGTCTTCCACTTATGGGTATAGTGAGGGGTGTGCTTCTTGAAAGCGTAGAACCGCTTTTAGAAGCTGTTATCGCCTCCGGGCTCAAAACTATTGAAATTACAATGAATACACCCCATGTTGGTTCTATAATTTCGAAAGCGAAAACTATTTCTCGAGGGCGTATTGCCGTAGGAGCTGGAACTGTTGTTTCTGAGGAAGATTTGCAGTGCGCGTTAGATAACGGTGCTGAATTTATTGTTATGCCTATTTTTAGTGAGGGAGTAGTAAACTTTTGTGTTAAAAAAAATATTCCTGTTTTTCCCGGTGCTTTAACCCCGCAAGAAGTTTTTCGTGCATGGTCAGCAGGGGCGTGCATGGTTAAAGTTTTTCCCGCATCGAGGTTTGGACCAGGATATATTAAAGATCTTAAAGGGCCGTTTGACAAAATAAAACTTATGGCTGTAGGGGGCGTGGCGCTAGATAATATCAAAGATTATTTTTCAGCGGGATCTGACGCGGTTGCTTTTGGAGCTAGCGTTTTTAAAAAAGAATGGCTTGCTAATAAAGATTTTGAGTCAATTAAGAATCTGACCCGTGAATATGTTAATGCCGTAACGATGTGTCTTTAAAATCGATTTGTTATGAATAAGAATTATCCCAGACTATTAGTTGCCGACAAAAAAGGTTCTGTATATGATGTGCCTTTTTTACAGGGTACGGGCATGAAGGCTTGCGAATATTATTCGCTTTACAAGGAGAACCTTGTTAAACTGCATCCCGACAGTGAACTTTTTATGCTGACTGATAGGCATCCAATAGGCTTTGATCCCAGAAAATCCCGTTTTGTTCAAATAGAACACAATCCTTTAATTAACCGGAAAGAGCCTTGTTATGCTGTGGCGGCTTTTTTGCCGCCGGGTTATACGGCAACATATAGCTCGGCCTATTGGGAAAATGATAAAACGTCACTTTTGCCGCTTTTTAGTTATGCGGCTGTAGTTTTTTATAAGGACGCTTTTTATGCGACAGGAGTGCGTGTAGATAGAGAAAAACGCCAGGAATTAAAGGGCATGAATATGGAGATAGTCAAAGGAAACGTAAAAATTTTTAGAAAAATGTTTCCGAAAAACCGTTTAGTTGAACACATTGTTTCGTGTGCGCTTCTTTACGGATGTCCCGCGGCAAAAAATTTTTTTCTTAAAAGATATGAAGGTCCGCTTCCTTCGTCGCCAACGTGTAACGCGCGATGCCTCGGATGCATATCTTATCAGCCAGGAAAAGGATGTTCTGTTACCCAGCCACGTATAAAATTTGTGCCCACGCCTGAAGAAATCGCGGAAGTCGCTCTTTTTCATATAAAAAATGTAAAAGACGCGATTGTAAGTTTTGGGCAGGGGTGCGAAGGGGAGCCCCTCATGGTTAGTGATGTTTTGGAAAAAGCTGTTTGTCTTATAAGAAAGGGTACATCGAAAGGTCTTATTAATTTGAATACGAACGCGAGTAAACCGGAGGCAATAATCCGGCTTTTTAGAGCAGGGCTTAATTCTATAAGGGTTAGTGTAAATAGTTTTCAAAAGACATATTACGAGAGGTATTATATGCCGCAGGGATACAGTTTTAGGGAAGTTGTGAAGTCGATTGGAGCCGCGAAACGCGCGGGAGGTTTTGTTTCGATAAATTATCTTACTTTGCCCGGGTTTAATGATTCAGAAAAAGAAGTTTTTTCTTTAAAAAAGTTTTTAGATAAAACAAATATAGATATGATTCAATGGCGGAATTTAAATTATGATCCAATGGTTTATTTTGAAAAACTGGGAATAAAACCCGGAAAAGATAGAATGATAGGGATAGATGTTCTTATAAAAAAAGTAAAAAAAGAATATCCCCAGTTAATGCATGGATATTTTAATCCGTCTTTTAAAAAAATTAAGAGGTCAAAAAATAATGTTTTGTACTAATAAAAAAAACAAGTATTTAGGGCGCGTATGCATTTTTATTGTTATCGTTGCGTTATGGTGTGCGGGGGGAAATGCCGAATGTGAAAATAAACCCGATATAAGTGCTAAATGCGCGGTAGTTGTTGATGCCGTTA
>JAHIZQ010000291.1 GCA_018814505.1 Candidatus Omnitrophota bacterium | reverse complement strand
GGCCATCTGGTGAATTTTAAAGAATTAAAAATACGTCAAGGCTTGTTCGTAGAACAAGAAAAGCATGCCTGCAAAATACGCGGCATACCCGTCATTTGACAAAATTAGCATAACTCGTTTTGTCAAATGACAGAAAGATGGAATGAAAAAACAAACAGCAAAAGAAAGAATAAGGAATTTTAAAGAAGTGGCATTAGGTTTATCTGCAGAAGAGGCGCTAAAAGAAGCATCTAAAAAATATAAGTTAGGTACATTTTTAATACAGAAAGTATCTCAGGACGAAAGCGAGACAACCCAAAGGTTTTTCTCGATGGTTTATTTTTAATGAAAAGCAATATCTTTCATCATGCATTTAGAATAGATTATGGCGGAAGAGCACGAGCGCTTGTTACGGAATGTGCGATAGCTTTACCGTTAGCAATAGATCCTTCTCGAACAAAACAATTCTTTCCTTTTAAGGCTATATGGGATACTGGAGCAACCAGTTCTGTTATAGCAGAGAATGTTGTAACAAAAGTGTCTTTAACCCCTACTGGTAGAACAAAGACTCGTGGAGTACATGGAGAGCGTCAGGTTAACACCTACATTGTTGACATTGGATTACCTAATAAAGTTTGTATTGTAAATGTAAAGGTTTCAGAAGGGAAATTAATGGATAATATTGATGTTTTAATCGGCATGGATATTATTCAAAGCGGCGATTTTTGTATTTCAAATTCAAATGGAAAAACAGTCTTTTCGTACTGCCTTCCTCCACATAAGAACCCTATCGATTTACTAGAAAAAAGCCTTAGAGTGAATCCTAAGTCTAGGCCTGCTTTACAGCCAGTAATTTCTTCTTAACTTAATATTGTAGTATTTTCTACCTTCCGACTGAAAGTCGGCCGAATAAAAAGATATCACCGTCTACCCCTCCTATGTTTAGGGCTGCACAGTACGAAATGAGTAGCCTCAAATCGATTTAACCCCTTTTTCGTTCTGTGCCGCTTAGCCCTAATAAATAGTAGGGGTAGTTTACATAAGATGCTTATGTAAAAGGTGATAAGCCCAGTAATCACCGACCCTCATATAAATAATAATGATAAAGGGCATACAGGCATTAAATCACGAACCCGACTACAGAGTAGGCGGGACACAGTCAGCACTGCAAGTGATGTCTGTGGGTGATTTAAAGGAAAATAAGGACACAGTTTTTTGTGTCTTTATTTTCTGGTGCCTGTATGCATTCTATAATATACAGTATTATTTCTATGAGGGGAAATGCCTATAATGCGCATTATAGGCAAGACGCCTGTTTTTTAGGCGTCGTTTTAGGTGATGTATGGGCGGTCTTTTTATGGGTTTCTGAGTTTCTATGCGCATTAACGTATGCCAGGGACGCTACACGTCTGGCGTTACAAACTATCGTAACGTATCGTCTGCGCTGAGCACCTTCGTCCCTCATATTGATGATAGTCTTCTGACGAAGTCAGAAGTCTATCAAGGGGCGTGGTGCTGTTATAGTTGTGAAACATCTATAACAGCACTGCTTTTTATGCCCCGTTCAATATGAAGGGCGAAGTGCGGATATCTACGGAAGCGAAGGCCAGGGACACTGAGGCGCTTGGTATATCGCAGCCTGACAGATATATAATGGCGATGACCGATTTGGTTTATCGCAGCGAAACGCACTCGTATGGAGTGCGGGCACGGATGAAGATGTAGCGTAGCGAAGCGCGCCTCCGAAGGACGACTCGCCGAATAGGCGAGGCGGCGCGCGGAGCGGAGCGGGCACACGCAGAAGATGTAGCGACACGACGAATAGGAGTGTCGCGGGGCCTGGGCCTGGGTCGAGCGGGCCTGGGCCGAGATGAGCGAACGAACGGAGTGAGTGAGCGGGTAAGCCGCGGAGCGGATAGGGCGAAGCGAGCGGAGCGAGTTCTTAGCCGCGGAGCAGCCGCATAGTTTGTTCATTGAATTTTTAGATCTAACTTTAACGCACTAGAATATAACCGTGAAAAAATAGAAATTTCAACATTTAGTAGACATGTGGTAGCGATAAATAACCGGGTGAAAAACAATTGCGTTTAGTTTAACTCCTTTGTTTGACCTGTCTTCACGAAGGGGGGCACAAAATACCGTCCTTCGAATCATTTAGCCTTTATTATTAGAACGATAATATGGTATAATTAAAGAAAGTTCGTTATATCTATGAGCTACTATGAGGATTTATCTCTGGAAGAAAGACGTGATAAAATTTGTGAGCTTCTTGTAAAAAGGTATGCATCTTCATGCAGAAGAGGAAGAGTTGATTAAACGACTTAAGAGGAGTATTATAATAGACACCACAAAGGGGTGGTTATGAGTAGGGTTAAGGGTATTTTATTTAGTGGCTCTAAAAGAAATATATAGGATAAATTATTCATGAATAGTATTGAAAACATGAATTCAACAAAGCAAGAAACACAGGTTGTTTCACGAAAGAGAGTCGCTGATCATGGCGAGGTGTATACCGGGAAGCGGGAAGTCAGCGCCATGCTTGATTTGGTGAAGCAGGAAACGGAGAGAATTGAGTCCCGTTTTCTTGAGCCTGCCTGTGGGACGGGGAATTTTTTAACAGAAATTCTGGAGCGGAAATTGCGCATCGTTGAATCACGCTACAGCAAGAGTCAGTTGGAATACGAGCGTAATGCAGTCCTTGCCGTGTCTAGCATCTACGGCATAGACATTCTGGAAGACAATGTTGTGGAATGCCGTAAGCGGCTTTTTGACATCTTTGCCCAGAAATACACCAGCCTTTTTAAAGAGGCGGTGAAAGAAGAATGCCGGAATGCGGTCAAATACATCCTTAAAAAAAATATCATCTGGGGTAACGCACTTGATCTAAAGACGGTGGGTGAGAATCCTCAGCCGATTGTGTTTTCCGAGTGGTCTCCCGTTAATGGCAGCATGATAAAACAAAGAGATTTTACTTTTAAGGGGTTGCTTGACCATGCGGCGATAAAAGAGCTGCCGCTGTTTTCAGATCTCGGAGAAGATGTTTTTATCCCCACGCCCGTGAAAGAATATCCATTAATTCATTTTTTGAGGGTTGCCGATGCAGGATAGAAATAATTACAATCCCGATGTGCTGAGCTGTCTGGCCAATCTGAGTAGTGATGAAGTCTTCACGCCGCCGCAATTGGCCAATCAGATACTGGATTTACTGCCAAAGGAAATCTGGAGCGATAAGAACGCGCGATTCCTCGATCCTGCCTGCAAGTCCGGCGTATTCCTGCGGGAGATTGCCAAACGGTTGAATGAGGGTCTGGAAAAAGAAATACCCGACAAGCAGAAAAGGATCAATCACATTTTCAAGAACCAGCTCTTTGGCGTCGCTATAACAGAGTTGACGGCCCTGCTTTCCCGTAGGTCGGTCTACTGTTCAAAGAAAGCCAATGGGAAATATTCCGTTTGTGAGACCTTTGATGACTTGCAGGGTAACATCCTCTTCAAGCGCATCGAGCATACATGGGAAAATGGGCGTTGTGTCTTCTGTGGAGCCAGTCAAGAATTGTATGACCGCGGGGGTGAATTGGAAACCCATGCGTATCAGTTTATTCATACTGAAAGACCGGAGGAGGTATTTAATATGAAATTTGATGTGATTATTGGAAATCCGCCGTATCAATTGAGCGATGGAGGAGCACAGGCAAGTGCAATTCCGCTTTATCATAAGTTTGTTCAACAGGCGAAAAAGTTAAATCCACGGTTTCTAACAATGATTATACCTTCGCGATGGTTTGCTGGTGGTAAAGGCCTCGATAGTTTTAGAGATGAAATGTTGCACGATAACAGATTACGAATGTTACACGATTATCTATATGCCGGCGATTGTTTCCCAGGCGTGGAAATAAAGGGTGGTGTTTGTTATTTTTTGTGGGATAGAGATAACAAAGGATTATGTAAAGTTTTTACACACGAAGGTAATAAGATTATTTCAGAAATGGAAAGACCATTATTAGAAAATAAATACGATGTTTTTGTAAGGTATAATGAAGCCATCAGTATTCTGCATAAAATCATGTCATTT
>JAHIZQ010000290.1 GCA_018814505.1 Candidatus Omnitrophota bacterium | reverse complement strand
TTGAGGGTGAGTGCGCGGAACTTATCGAAAGAGGAACTGATGTTGTTTATTTAATTGATTCCCCGAAACTTAAGTCTTACCAGGACGATCCGTATACCAAGATTTTAGTGGAACTTATTTTAAAATATAAACCGGAAATTGTTCTTTGTGGAGCGACAACTATTGGGCGAAGCCTTATTTCACGTGTTGCTGTGGCAATTAGAGCTGGTCTTACCGCGGATTGTACCGGGCTTGATATTGATCCTAAAGAAAAAATGCTTCTTCAAACCAGACCTGCTTTTGGTGGAAATATAATGGCCACTATTATTTCTCCGAATACAAGGCCTCAAATGGCTACTGTTCGTCACAAAGTTATGAAAGAAGCGGAAGTTGTGTCTGGCCGAAAAGGAGAAATAATTCGGGAGACATTTCCTGATGAAGTTTATGTTTCAAGAAGCAAACTAATAGACATAGTAGAAGAGATTGAGGAAAACATTAATCTAGCGGAAGCTGATATAATAGTGTCTGGCGGGAGGGGATTAGGGGCTAAAGAAAATTTTGATATAATAAGAGAACTTGCTTTGGTGCTTAATGCGGCAGTCGGCGCATCCCGTTCAGCGGTTGATGCGGATTGGATTCCATATTCGCATCAAGTCGGACAAACCGGAAAAACAGTTTGTCCGAAAGTGTATATTGCTTGTGGAATAAGCGGTCAGATACAGCATCTTATTGGAATGAAGTCATCTGATGTTATTGTCGCGATAAATAAAGACGCGTCTGCTCCCATTTTTAGTGTAGCAACTTATGGTATAGTGGACGATCTTTTTAAAGTTGTTCCGTTATTGACAAGTGAATTTAAGAAAGTTTTGGGATGACGGTTTATAAGGATAGATATAAATAAAAAAGACAGCCTCGTGAGGCTGTCTTTTTTATTTCAATTCCTTGACGAGATGTAGATAGTTCGATATACTTAACTAAAGCTATACAAACTTGTATAAAAAAGTTAATCTGTCGAGAGGGTATATGTTAAACCTGAAGGTAAATAGAAAATATACGGTACAGCAAATCGCTAATATTTTAGGCATTTATCGGGGAACGGTTATTAATTATGAAAAGAGAGGTATATTTCCCGTTCCACAGAGAAATCCTATAAATGGGTACAGGGAATATACCGAGGAAGATATTCTTGTCTTAAAGAATATACTTGGAAGAACGTGAATGGTTAATGTTTGATGTTTGATTTACCAAGATAAAGGGAGATGAGATGCATTTTAAGAGTCTTGAAATTGTGGGGTTTAAATCGTTTTTGAATAAAACAAAATTGAAATTTGAACCGGGTGTTACAGCAGTGGTTGGTCCTAACGGTTGTGGTAAAAGTAATGTTGTTGACGCGATTAAGTGGGTTTTAGGGGAGCAATCCGCGAAATCCATGCGTAGTTCCGCGATGCAGGATGTTATTTTTAACGGCACAGAAAACCAGGAACCTGTCAATGTCTCGGAAGTATCTCTTACACTATCTAATACGGATAGAATGCTTGCCGTTGATTATGATGAAGTTACAATTTCAAGGAGACTGTATCGTTCCGGTGAAAGCGAATATCTTTTAAATAAAACCCCAGTGAGACTTACGGATGTACGCAACTTATTAATGGGAACGGGTATCGGGACAAGTTCTTATTCCATAGTTGAACAGGGGCGGATGGATATGATAATTAGTTCTAAACCTGAAGAACGCAGATATATCTTTGAAGAAGCTAGCGGAATAACGCGGTATAAATCCAAAAAAAGAGAGGCATTGCTCAAGTTGGAGCGGACACAGGAAAACCTGGTTAGAATTAATGACATTATTCGGGAAGTCGAAAGACAGATTAATTCCATAGAACGTAAAGCAAGAAAAGCTGAAAGATATAAAGCTCGTTATGAAGAACTAAAAGGCCTGGATGTAAAGTTTGCCTACAAGAAGTATAAAGATCTGAGCGATAATGATGACTTGTTAGCTGGTGAAAATGATGAATTAAAAAAAGAGTTGGAATTTCTTGGTTTAGAACTTGAAAAATCTTCAGAGCATCTTGCGCATTTAAGAAAGGAATATAATGATATTTTCGAAGGGTTACAGTCGCTTCAGGAAGAGCGGTCACGAATTTTATCGGATTTTGATAGAAATAAACATGTTATTGAACTTAACGAGGAAAGATCCGGCGAGCTTATAAAATACGTTGACCGATTGAATTGGGAAATAGAAGATATCAGCCAACGTAAAGAAAAATTAGGAAACAGGCTTGAAGTCGCTGAAGCAAAGTTTTTAGAGATAAACGGAAAACGTCAGAAAAAAAGCGATGAATTTAAAAAAAGCGATGAAGATGCGAAAAAACTGACGAGTTCAATAGAAACATATAAGCATGACTTAAATTTTAACCGTGAAAAAACTGTTGATATGCTTTCAGAAGAAACAAAATCAAAAAACAGGTTGATAAAAATTGACGCGGATATTCAAAATACAGAAATGCGCAAACGACGTTTAATTTTGGAAAGCGCGAATGTTAAATCGGAAAAGGAAAAAAGAGCCGAAGAATTAAAAGATATTACATTGAATAAAGAAAATATGGAAAAAGGTCTCGAACAGAAAAAGGGATATTTTGAGGAATTTAGTAGAGAGTACATAACTAAACAGCAAAAATTAAATGTTTTAATGGATGAAAAAAACAATAAAGAAAAACATTTAAACGAAATAAGTCTGCGCCGCCGATTTCTAGAAAAACTGCTTATAGAACGAGAAGGTATAGGTGAAAGTGTTAAAAAGATTATGAAACAAGCGGAGTCGGGTTTTTCTCAGTTTTCAGGAGTCGCGGGAATACTTTCAGAGCTTGTTAATCTTGATGAAAAGTATGAAGAATCAATGAAATTTGTGCTTGGAGAAGCGTCTCAGGCATTGATTGTTGATACATATCAAACAGTAGAGATGGTTAATGAGTACCTTAAAGAGAATTCTATGGCAAGCGTAAGTTTTATTGTTTTGGATGAACTGAAAACGATTGCTGGGGGTAATTCGGTATATGAAGAATATGGCGGGTTAAAGGATGTTTCACGCGTTTTGGCGGCAAAAGAACCCTATTTGTCAGCTTTAAAAATTTTACTTAAAGATGTTTTGGTTTCTGATGATGTGAGAAACGTTGTTTTAAACGAGAATGAGAAAAAAACTGTTATCGGTCCGAGAGGATCTGCGGCAAAGAAAGGACTTAAACGAACAGTAAATTATTCCGAAAAAGAAAATATTCCGCTTTTTGGGCGAAGAGAAAAAATAGATGAAATGAAGGAAACTGAAGAGAAAGAACGCGCGGAAATCAAAAATTTAGAACGAAATATTTTGCAAACAAATGAATGGCTTAATATTTCTCTCGGCGAGAAAGATAAATTAGAAACGGAACTCAGGCAAATACAAATGGACTTTGTTGATGTATGTTCTAAAAAAAGCATTATCACGGAGAAATTCGGATCGCTAGAAGAAGAATATAGTTTGTTATGTTCAGAAGTTGAAGATGAAGACAGAATTATAAACCAGCTTTGTCAGGAAAAAGGCGTTTTAAATACAACTTTGAAAGAGATTAAGGATAAAAATATTGAAATGCAGGTTCAAATTAATGAAATGCAGAATTTCATTCAGGAGAATTCCATTAAAAGGGAAGTACTTCTTTTTAAGGCCGCGGATATTAAAGCGGAGCTTTCAGTTCTTAGTAACGAAGAAGAAAATTTAAAGGAGAACCTGGAACGGGACAAAGACGCGTATGAACATATGGGTATGGAAATAGAAGATAAAACCAAGCGCATAATTGAAAATAATGAAAAAATTAAATTGCTAAATGAAGAAATAACAGTTTTAACCGCGAAAAATATTGAAAATATGAATTTTGCAGAAAAAAAATCTCAAGAAATTTCAGAAAAGGAAGAATGCAAATTAAATCTGGCGGAAACGATTGATCATAAAGAGTCTAGCCTTAAAGTAAAAGAAAATAAAATGGAAGAATTTAGAAATAAAAGCCGTGACGCGGATATACAAAAAAAAGAAATTGAGTTTAAACGCAATGCTTTAATCGAAAAAACTTTTGATGTGTATAAAACTGATATTACCAATTTGAATCTGGATTTGGATGAAAATATGGATTGGCAGGCTCTTTCAGATAAAATCGTTGAGATTAAAGAACAGCTTGAAAAGATGGGAGAGGTAAGTTTATCCGCGGTGGAAGAGCATCGTCAACTTGAAGAAAGATACCAATTTCTTTCCCGGCAAAGGGAAGATTTAGTTTCCGGAAGAGAATCTCTTTTTCAGGCAATTTCAAAAATTAACCGGACTACGCGTAAACTTTTTATGGAAACTTTTGAAAGTATAAAAAAAGAGTTTTCCAATTATTTTCGGATGCTTTTCGCGGGTGGTAAAGCCGAAATTATTTTAGAAGATGAATCAGATGTTTTGGAATGTGGCATTGATATTGTGGTCAGGCCTCCTGGAAAGAAACTGCACAACATTATGCAACTTTCAGGTGGAGAAAAAGCCATGACAGCAATTGCCCTCATCTTTGCTATTTTTAAGGTTAACCCAAGCCCGTTTTGTATATTGGACGAAATTGACGCGCCACTTGATGAGTCTAATATTGTTCGTTTTTGTAAAGTACTTCAGGATTTTATAAAACTATCGCAGTTTGTTATTGTGACGCATAACAGAATGACAATACAGCTTGCGGATGTCCTTTATGGCATAACAATGGAAGAAAAAGGTGTTTCTAAAGTTGTTTCCGTTAAGTTCGCCGAAGAAAAAGAGATTCGAGACCAAGAAACAATTCCCGCGGCGGTGTAATAAATAGGGACGTAAATAGGGACGTCACCCATTTAATTGCAAAACAATTAAATGGGTGACGTCCCTATTTATTCTCGTCCCTATTTATTCCGTCCCTATTTATTTCGGGAGTGTTATTTATTGTATATCAAAATCCGTAGAATAAACGCAGACAATGTTTTTGCCCGTTTGTTTCGCGCGGTATAGCGCTTGGTCTGCCTTATTTATAAAATCATTTTTTTCAATAGTGTCATTCGGGAAAAAGGCGAGTCCAAGGCTTATGGTTAATTTGTATTCTTTGGGAATTGTTTTATCTTTTTTAAAAGATTTTTCAGTTTCTTTCCGGAGCCTTTCAGCAATTCTTTTAGCCGCGGCTTTATTAGTTTTTGACATAATTATGCAGAATTCTTCACCGCCGTACCTGCATACAAAGTCAGTTCCGCGGGAATAACGGTTTAAGGTATCCGCTACTTTTTTTATCGCGTCGTCTCCTTGCCTGTGTCCGAATTTGTCATTAAATCTTTTAAAGTTGTCGATGTCGATCATTAAAAGCGCGGTAGGGTTTTTAGTTTCTTTGGCTTTTTTTAATTTTTTTTCAAGTATAGCGCTGAAATAACGCGTGTTCCACAGGCCTGTTAACCAGTCCGTTCTTGAAAGATGCACCGTTTTCTCATAAAGCCTGGAATTTTCAATCGCAAGAGCCGCGTGATTCGCGAACATATTTAATATACGCAAATTGTCTTTTGTGATAGTTTTTTTTGAAAAAATATTATCAACAAGTATTACTCCGAATGTACTGGTCTTGGTCTTAAGTGGAATAGTTACAAAAAGGTCCATTTTAATCCATTTTTTTATGCGGTCATTAGCCATGGATTTAGCTTCGCGGGTAGTGATTTCAAAGGGCATGCCTTCGAGTATTGTGAGCGCTAGTATTCCGGTGTCTACACGAAGCGGTATTCTGATGCCTTGTACGATAGAATTCAATTTTGATCCCGGATCGGTTTTGAATTTTTCATAAGCTTTTAGTAGATTATTCAATTCTAGTTCTTGATTGTAGACATGTTGCCATATCTTATCGGCCTCTTCAGCGGAATGAGGGCCAATGGCCATTTTGCCTTCCAGAGTTTCTCTTTTTTTATTTACAATAAAAAACATAGCTCTATCAAATCCAAGTCCGGCGTGTGACGTAAGAGCTGTAAGAATTGTATAAAGAACCTGGTCTAGTTTAAGCGAACCCATTATGCAGTTGGTTATTTCCGAAAGCATAATAAGCTCATTCTTAGCTTTAGTAAAAAGCTTTTCAAGCTCACGTTTCGTTAAAGCCGGTTTTTTGAACGCGGGTTTATTGCTTGACTGTATTTTTTTTGTTTTAAGTATTTTCATGGTACATTTTTCCTTGTATTGATTTATTTAGATCAGAAGATTTTATAGCATTAGCTGATTAAAGTCAATATGGATTAGAGGTATGTTCAAGAATTAGGCGTAATAAGATCTAAAATACGTCCAATTGGCCTTGTAAAACGTTATAAATAAACAAGATACGAAAAAAATAAACTTGAAGAAATAAAATTAAGCTTTCAAAAAGTTTGTTATACTTTTGAATAGGTTCTCGCCAATGATAGCGGATTCCTTAATAATGTTAAGTAAATAAACGCCTTGTATCGAGCATTGCTTTTTGGTTGGGTTTTTGTTATAGTTTTACAAAAAGTAATTCCTCACAAATTATTAGTTGAAGGTATAGTTGGTTTATGAAATTAACAAAAAATAATATCAGGATTAAAACTATTTCTTTAGTACTAAGCATTTCATTGCTTTGGAATGGTGTAATTTGGGCTGATTCTAATGTTTTTGAAAAGGAAACTTTACAGCCTTTGACGCGTTTTACAGATTTTACTACGAATGAATTTATTTCCGGGATTGTAGGAAAGTATCTTAAGATATATTTTAGAGGTATAGAAAATGATTTTCGTAATTTA
>JAHIZQ010000289.1 GCA_018814505.1 Candidatus Omnitrophota bacterium | reverse complement strand
CGCGCCCGCCGTTTCACTGTCTTTTGAAACAGTATCCACGACATCATACACCTTAAAAGAATTTCCGCAAACAAATATACCCGGAATAGAAGTCGCATTCAATTCCTTAGATACTGGTGAGTTTGTTTTTTTGTCGATTTCGACTCCTGCCATCTCTATAAGTTCGTTTTCAGGAATAAGCCCTACGGAAACTAAAACCGTATCACACTCGACGTAGTTTTCAGAACCAGGCACGTTATTAAACCCTTCATCCACCTTAACAACTTTAACTTTTTCTACACGGTTTTTCCCATATATTCCGGAAATTTTATGCCGGTAATAAATCGGGATATCAAAATCCTCAGCACATTGAACCACGTTACGGACAAGCCCTCTTGTTTTCTCCTCGATTTCAATAATCGCTTTTACCTTCGCGCCACTAAGAGTAAAACGCCGCGCCATAATTAATCCAATGTCCCCTGACCCGACGATTACAACCTCTTTCCCCGGCAAAACCCCTTCAATATTTATAAGTTTTTGGGCAAGACCCGCGGGGAATATCCCTGCCGGGCGAGTACCCGCTATATGTATCATTTCCCGGGTTTTTTCTCTGCATCCGGTCGCCATAATAAGAGCTTTTGCTTTTATCTCCTCCAGAAGACCGGGTTTTAATACTGTCAAAATTTTTTCACCTGTTAACTTTACAACAAAAGATTTTAAGCTAACTTCAATTTCAGGAAATTTTTCTATCATTCCGAGAAACCTCTCAGCGTATTCCGGGCCCGTTAATACTTCGTTAAAATATTCTATCCCGAATCCGGTATGAATACATTGGTTTAATATGCCTCCAAGGTATTGATCTCTCTCCAAAAGCAGAATATCCTTTACCCCGTTTTTCCTCGCGGAAATCGCGGACGCCATACCCGCGGGCCCGCCACCTACTATAACCAAATCTCTTTCAATCATCCGCTCTATCCTGTTTTATAAGTTCAGACCCTTTGCCGCGTTTAGTTATCTCAGTCAATTTTTTGCCGGTCTTTTCAGAAAGTATTTTCATTATTCTTGTAGTGCAAAATCCGCCGTGGCACCTGCCCGCTTGAGCGCGCGTTCTGAACTTTATCCCGTCCATGGTTTTAGCACCGCGCGATATCGCGTCTTCTATTTCGCCTCGGGACACCATTTCGCATCTGCAAACAATATCGCCATAAGCTGGGTTTTTTGATATAAGTTTTTTTGTATTTTTCAAAGGTTCTGAAAAAAGATGTATTGTTTTTTTTCTTGTTTTGTGAAACAATTTTTTTTTGGTAAGCTTAAGCCCGTGTTCTTTTAATAATTCGCGAACAAAAAGAGCTACTGCAGGCGCGCTTGTTAGCCCCGGAGACTGAATGCCAGCAACATTTATAAATCCAGGCGTATTTTTTTCATACCGAATAATAAAATCTTTACCGCTTACCGGCCTAAGCCCCGCGAAATAGGCTATAATGTCGCTCTCCTCTATACTTGGAACCAACCTGCGCACAGACGTCATCACGTTCTGAAACCCTTCATCAGACGTAGATAAATCTGTTTTGTCCTCAACTTCTTCGGCAGTCGGACCGATCATCGGGTTTCCATCCGACGTTTTTATTACAAGTACTCCCTTGGAATTCTTTGACGGAAGGGGAAACAATAAATGGTTTGTTAAATACTCTCTTTTTTTATCCAGTAAAAATTCTTCGCCTTTTCGTGGATAAATTGTAAAATCATTTATCCCAACCATTTTCGCAACGTCATCGGCAAAAAGCCCGGCCGAATTAATAATGTACCTCGCCCGGAAAACATGCTTCTCCGTGATAATTTCAAACCGGCTGTATTCCTTACAAAAAGCACGCGTGGAATACTCCAGTTTGATTATGTTTTTAACCGCACATTCCGTATAAATATCCGTTCCGTTACGCGCGGCGTTTTCGGCAAGATCATAAACCATTCTATACGGGCTCACTATCCCGGCTGTCGGCGCGTATAAAGCGGCAATTGCCGCGTGGGACAAGTTGGGTTCCTTTTCTCTGAGCCACATTCTGTCAACAACTTGAAGTCCCTGAACACCTAAAATTTCCGCAGATTTTTTGAGTGTAAAAAGACGGGGAATTTCATCCACATCAAAAGCAACAATAAGTTCCCCGACTTCTTTAAAATCAAACCCTAATTCTTGGGACAGCTCACGCGTAAGCAGGTTTCCCGCAACGCACAACTTGCCTTTTAACGAATCAGGTGGGTTTTGTGTACCCGGATGAATTATTCCGCTATTTGATTTTGATACGCCAAACGCGAGTTCTTCTTCTTTTTCAAGTAACGCGGTTTTAATTTTGTATTTGGAAAGCTCCCGCGCAATAGCCGTTCCGACAATACCACCACCAATAATTATTACATCGTATACGTTCATAATTTCACAGACCACTCGCCATGACGCTTAAGGTTATTTGCGGCAAAGAGAACGGTTACTTACAAGTAATCGTTCTTTTCACCGCTTCCAGCCAGCCTTTATAAAAATGGGTCG
>JAHIZQ010000288.1 GCA_018814505.1 Candidatus Omnitrophota bacterium | reverse complement strand
TAAGTGTCCCGGACAGACACAGTGACCTGTCCCTACAATTACTGATTTAGGACAACATATATCATGGTTTATTGGGTAATTACGCGAAGATCTGCACATCATAGATCGCCCTTGGCTCTATATCTATTAACGGCTCTAGCGGAAGGTTGAATAGATAATAACCGTCCTTGGGGTCTATGGGCACTTTAGATTCTGCTATTATTTTAGCCGCGTCTCCCAGGTCAAAGGCTAACTTTACCATTGTGTTAAGTAAATCTGTTATCCTCATATAGTTATCCGGGCCAATAGCGCTATTATTAATTCCACCTAAAAATACATCCTTTATTTTCTGTAATTCTTTCATTTTTACCGTATCTTCATTCGCAAGAATAATTACTTTCGCGTCGGGATACTTTTCTTTTTCCGAATTGACAAAATTCAACAAATCTTTGTCTTCCGCGGCAGAAAAAACCATATTGTTTTTCTCGCAAAACTTACGCAACGCTGAAAGTAATTCGTTAATATATTTATGCTGTACATGTTCTCTCCCCTTGTATCCTTTTATCCAGTTTGTGCCTAGCGCTATAATTGCCGTTTTTTGCTCCTCTTTTTGAACTCTTTTCGCCGCCTCATTCTTTTTATTGTAAGCTATATATTTAACCATGTCGTGAAATTGTTCGGCACATAAAGAAAATTCATTTTTTATTTCAGTTTTTATTTTTAAAGGTACCTCAATTACAAACTTAGTTCCCTCGCCTAGCTTTGAAACCACGACCACACTCCCCTTATGCATATCTATAATGCGTTTTGATTCCGTTAAGCCTATACCACCACCGGTTGTACTGTAAAAAGGTTTCCATAGATCTTTGAGCTCTTGCCCAGTCATGCCTGTCCCATTATCTTCAATCGTTATTCTACAATCTTCTCCGTTTGCATTAATATTAAGAGTTACTTTTGCTTTTGTCAGGTCTTTCTTGTGCGCGATTTTCGCGTACTTTCTGCAATTGGCAATAATATTACAAAGCACAGATGCGATAGAAATCCTATTGCCCTCCATCCATACAGGCGTATTCGGAGTTTTGACTATCAGAAAATCATCAAGCCCTATTTTCGCGTCATCTTTCCTGAAGTGTTCTATTACATTTTTTATGACTTCTTTTAAATCAAATTTTTCATTCATTATTTTGTTTTCTATATAATTAATACGATCTATTAAGAGTTCTTTTATCCCCTTAAAAGCCTGTTTAGTAGTATCATAATTTTCAAGGATCTTTCCTTTCATATATACGCTAAGTTCCCTTCTCAAATATTCAAAAGATTTATCACATTCACATAATTCTTTGTATACCTCTTTGAAATCCATAAAATCCTGAAACAAAACAGCTTCTTCAGGAAAATCTCTTTGCTCAACGACTGCACCATATTCTAAACATAACCCGGATATTTTTTTTACGCATTTAATTGCCTGCTGGATTATGCTATCCGCGGTATCAACATAATTTTTCTTAATTCCAGTTATTTGAATAAGATCATTTCCGAAAAAATCTATATACATTCTTAATTGTGTTAATAAATCTGTAATTTTTGTAATAGAATTTGTTGCATGGGTCAAACTGGCAAATCCGGAAATAATAGCTGTTTCCCGATCATTTTCAAACCCTACATATATATTCTGTCCGGCTGTTTTTATTGATATCATCGGATCCGGGCCTTTTTTTGATGAAATGACCAGATCATAAACTCTTTCACCTTGCGCTCCCATTATAGGAAAAGAAAACGCTCTTATCTTGCCGTTTTCGGTCACAGAACTTATCTCGTTTGCCTGGATTGATGAAATAAGTCCTATATCTTTTGAAAGTGTATCCACAAATCCTGCTAAAATGTATTCAGGAGAGAACAGATCTTGCTTTCTAGCCAGCTCCATAATTTCCTGCGCCTTTAATGATAAATAAACCATTGCCCATATATCTTTAAAATCCGCACCAATTAAATCCCGTGAAGCGTCTTCCGCTTCTTGCTGTAATGTTTCATCCCCGGTAAAAAGCTTTTTCAACTGCATGATAACTTCCTGCCTGGTTGTCTTATCGCTAGACGTTTTCTCAAAATCCTGCCCTGTTACGCATACTTGATAATACCCTTTCATTGGCATGTCTGTATCTTTAACCCATACAACTTCACACAATGGTTTAGTTGCCAAAACCGGGCCTAAAGTATGCCGTAACTCAAAACTTTGCGCCTTAAGCGCGCCATTCGGCATAATTATGGCGATAACTAATAGCCAGCTAATAGTTTTATATTTAATTTTTCTCATATTGTTCTCAAAAGAGTCCTGAAAAAAGAACCATAACTATTCTTTATCAAGGTCAAAGCCTCCTTAAGCAAATTTCAGTATATCCTGCATAATTTCGTGACATTTGTTTATTCCTTCAATAACTTTAATAGCCGGCGGCAAGGAATACCATAATGTATAATATAACTTGGTTTTTGAAGATCCTGTCACCATTAGTTCAAGTTCTTCAGCTCGAAATTTACTCTTCCCATCCACTAGCCTTACTTTGTATCTTTCATATATTTCTCTAAATTTCTTTAATATATCATCCCTAAATTGTTCATACTCTTTTTGTTTCACTGATTTGTTTGTCAATTTATCCCGATAAACTCGTAACGCCGCTAAAGACAATCCCATAGCACCTGCGGCTGTATAATTCGGGATAGATATTTCCGGTTTTAAACTATCATCTTTAAGTGCTACTATATATTCTCTAGCGTTAATTTTTCTGTCTTTTTTAATTGAATTTATGTTTTCCAGCCTTATATCAATCATTTCATCTTTTTCTACGATTATTTTTTCACCTTCCCGCGTTTCTATTGTTTCCCCAACAACATAGGGAACGCCTACACATGATATTAAATCTTCACTTACTCTTCTCTTCAACATTTCAAGAGCATGCCCATCCTTATCGTTTTCCAAAATATATCTGACATTTAAACCGAATTTATTATGCCAACTAATCAAAAGCGCCAGGGTATCTATATTTTGTTCCAGCTGATTTTTTTCTTTTGGAATGTTTGTTAAATCTATGTACATATTTACAGGATGCACTTTTAGTTCTCTTTTCGCGCGCCTTAAAAGCTTTCCTTCTTCTGCATTTTCTTTCTCCAAAAACTTTTTAAACTGCTCCAGAGTTTCGCCGCGCGCAAGAGTCTTTAAGCGAGGCCAATCTTGCGTTAATTG
>JAHIZQ010000287.1 GCA_018814505.1 Candidatus Omnitrophota bacterium | reverse complement strand
CTATTCGCGCGGCAATGCAAATTCTTGAAAGTAAAGGCGTTTGTCAGGAAAAGTTTTGGCCGTATCAGCCACATCAAAAGGATAAGCCCAAGAAAGGTGCGGAAGTCAACGCAAAAAAGTTTTGCGTTATGACTTACGCGCGCATACTTAACCTTAATGAGCTGCGTTTGAGTCTTGCCAATAAAGGGCCTTGTGTTATTGGTGTTGAAGTTTTTGAAGGGATGATGAAAACTAAAACCGGTCTTGTGCCAATGCCTAAGAAAAATGAAACCGCTCTGGTCGGCCATGCAATTTGTCCGGTAGGTTACGATGATAAGGAGAAAGTTATCAAATTTAAAAACTCCTGGTCTGATAAATGGGGGCAGAAGGGTTACGGATTTTTACCCTATGCTTATGTTGAGCGTTATATGATGGACGCATGGAGCTCAGTTGATATTGATGATCCTAATCCGCTTACGCTGGCGAGTGTGTTGAGTTATAGTGAAGGGGCTTTAGGTTGATATGGTCAAAGGGGAGAGAGGCGTAAGTAAGTATATTGGTTTTTATCGGGGAAAAACTCAAAAAACACCTAAAAGAATATATCGCCTGGAAAAAATGGCGGGGGAGCCAGCTAATTCTGAAGATTATTTATTTGTGTCGGGAAGAAGCCCCAAAATGAGCTTGAGCGCCATTCAGAAGCGATTTAAATGTTGGGTAGGGGGGTATAAGCCGTTTGAAATCTTGTATAGCATTCACAGCGCGCGTCATACGTATGGAACGATGCTTTATAGAAATACCAAAGACCTTAGGATGGTCCAAAAGCAACTGGGACATTCGAGTTGTCAAGTTACTGAAGTATATGCGGATGTTTTAAGGGAAGATACGGCGAAGGCGGTAAATGGCTTATACGAAAATAATGTATAAATGTGGGAAAGCCCACTTGACAACTATCCCACAATATGATATACTTTCATTGTAGAAAAAAGGCAGGTGATAGACATGACTAAAACTACTAAGGAAAAAAAGATAACAGGGAGCTTTCATTTAGTTGGAAAAAGCACATTAGACTCAAAAAAAAGAGTGACCCTAGGGAATAAAATAATGGTAAAAAAACCATTAGCGAAAATGAAAATTGATTCCTTCAATGTCTTCATTGATGAAGAAGGAAATATTTTGCTGGTTGCCTTGGCGAATATCCCAAGCAGGGAATTGTGGGTGCACCAGAACCCTGAGGTAATGGAAAACATCCAGAAGGGGTTAAAAGAAGCCAAAGAGGAAAAAGTTACCAAGGTAAAGGATCTTGATGGCTTCTTTGATGAATTATGATGTTTGAATTTAGATTCACAAATTCCGCGAAAGAAAAAATCCAGGAATTAAAAAGAAACAAAGGCCTTTGGAAAAGGTATAAAGCTGTTACGGGGGCTTTAAGAAAACTTCAAAAGAATCCACGGCATCCAAGTTTACAAACACATCAGTATCAGACTTTGATAGGACCAAATAAGGAAAAGATATTTGAAGCGTATGCTGAAAACAAAACACCAGCAGCGTATAGGATATTTTTTTATTATGGTCCAGATAAAGGAGTGATCACAGTTTTTACCATAACGGCACACCCTTCGACTTTTTGGGATATGGTTCTCGCCAAAAAATGAAACTTGACAAATGTACGCCAATGGCGCATATGCCTAAAAGGTGTATTATGAAAAAGAATGACTTCAAAGAATTATTAAGCAGTATTGACCAGGCCAGGAAAATACATAAGGGCAGATTAAGGCCTGGTAGGGTTTTAAAATTTAATCCTGTGGCGGTAAAGAATATCCGCAAGAAACTTCACGTGGCTCAATCTAAATTTGCGTATATGAAGAGATTTTACTTCTTCGCCTTTTTCGGCAAAAATGCTTTTGCTTGTTTGATGGCTTGTTCTGCGGCTTCGATGTTTTTCTCGGCACCGTCCTTTGAAAAGGTTCTCTTGTAGTCTGCCATTTCGCGAAGGTTTAATGCTTGGATAAAATTGTCATAATACTCTTGAGGAAGCAACCCTTTATCAACAAAGAACGCTTTAATGGCAAACGCTAATTGAATATGACTTTTCTCTCGGTATTTTTTTGTGTAAAAAAGTGCCCGGGCTGTGTGAAATATCGCGTAGTAGGCACTTACTGTAGCAAGTTTTGTTTTGCCAAGAGCTAAAACATCTTTGGCGTCTTTTAAATCTTCTTTAGCTGTCGCTATTTCTTTGGGAGCAACTTTAGGTCCGTCAGAAAACGCGATTATTCTTTTTTTCCGGAGAGCTTCGTGTAAATCAAATTTCTTCATCGGTTGGTCTTCCCTCCCATAATGTTATTCCTTTTTTTATTTGTTCAAAAAAGGCTTTATCTTTTTTTTGCGCCTTTAGGATTTCTAAAGGATTAAAAATAGCGGCGTTGATATAGGGCTCGCTACGATTAAACTTTGTTATAAATTTTTGCACAGACTTCTTCTCGTTTGTATTTATGAAAAGATCAATGTCGCTTTTGAAGTCATTCGTCCCTGTGACGCAACTGCCAAAAAGAACTATTTTATAGCAGTATGGCTTTATCTTTTTTAGGACCTCTCTTATCATCATTGTGTTCTCAAAAATTTTAAATTGTTTAAGAACAATGCTTTTAAAATTTGCCCTGTAGAGAAAAAGATTCCCCTTCTTTTCGCGGGATAAAATTTCCATTTTCAGAAGTAACCGCAAAGCTTGATTGGTAGATCCCTTACTGGAAGAAGTCCATGCTGCTATTTCTTTTGCGGAAAAAGTTTCAACCGGGCGAAGCGAAAGAAAAGAAAGAATCTTTAAAGGTGTAAAATGGTATAAATACTTTCCGTAACGATTGTTCATTATATTGTCCTCATTGTTCATTATAATGAACAATCGAAGGAATGCAAGTGTTTTTTTACTATCCGAATAAATACGTCAGTTCATTACTTTGGCAAACAATTCTAGAGAAATACCTTCTCTCTCCCACCCTTTTTTTGTTCTTGAGGGGGAGAGAGCCCCCTCGCTGGCGCGGGGTTGTGAGAAAGGGTGTAGTGGAAACAGTTTATCGGCGCGCATCCCGCCCAAAAGGGAGGGATTGCTGTCTAAGACGTAGTCTTTGTCAGCAAGCGCGAACCTCTTAACGCTTTCTGTTAAGAGGCGATAATCTGTTGAAACGGAACGAGAGAATGAAGGAAACGGCATGAGCTGAAGTCCCGCGGAATAACAGGTACAAGCGAAGCGGCTTAAATGCTTGCGTAAGCAACCCCACCCACTCATCCCCGCGCTTTGCCATAATAAAACTTTATCCGACGTTGTGCTAACAGGAAAAAAAGCAAAAAGGGGACAGTCCACGCGCTAAATTAATAAATATTATAGCTTGGGACAGTCCCCTTTTTGCTTTTTCGCGCACAACATCCGATAAAGTTGCATTATGGCAACTCTCTACATTTTTATTTCTAGATTTTTATTTTTACTTGAGAACCGCACGGGGATGAGTGGGTGGGGTTGGGGAATCGCGAAATAAACGTTCGATGAGTTTATTAATGTACTAAACGGCACGGCCGTTCGCGTTGTGGCTTTGCGAACGCTTCTTCCGATAAAAGCGCTTCTGTGCGAATGTACAAAATCAGGATCGCGTAGCTGTCCGTTTACAAAATAGCGGGGGTTCGAAACTAAAAGCAGCCCGGCCTAGGGCTGCTGTCCGGCGGCCTAGCCAGGCAAATGAGCGAGCGGCCTAGCGAGCGGAGGAGTGAGGGAGGAGCCCCAGCGACGACTGAGCGCCTAAACGGCACGTCAGGAGCCCGCCCCAGCGGGCGGTCGAGTTAAGTCTTCATGCCGTTGGAAACAGCAAATATTTGTTTTTGAGATTTTTGTTAAATGGATTTTAAGAATCTTTTAACATCATTGTGGTTGCCCACAAGAATAAAGTAGATACAGTCATTTGTAAGTTTGAATAGTATTCTTTCGCGAATAGTTGCCCGAGCTTCCCAATAATCTTTACGTAAACGAGTCAAACCATGCCCTTTTGAGGGTTTTTTACCAGTGGACACAAGATCGACAATTTCAAAGACCAGACGTTTTATTTCTTCTTTGTTTTCATCCGTCAAAGTTTTAATGGACCTGGTGAATGATTTTTTAAAATCATATTTCATAATTTTGAAATAAACTTTTTAGCGTCTTCTGAATTATCAAAGGTTTTACCCTTGGTTTCTGATAATTTCTCAATTTTATTCCATTCTTCTTCAGTGTAGGGATCTTGTGGCTCAACTTTCATTGGCAGGATTAAAACGCCTCTCTTCATAGGTTCAAAAGAAATAAGAGACCCCTTGCCTATATGCAAGCGGTCTCTTATTTCTTGCGGTATAGTAACCTGACCTCTTGAAGAAACTATAGTAATTATGTAACCAGACTTTGTTGTGTGTTTTTTAGTAGACTTTTTCATAAAGCATTCTCCTTGTTTACTTACTTTCCGTAAGTAAGTATATCATGCTATATGAATTTGTCAATAGGTTGGTTGAGCATATTTTTAGATGATTTGAATTTTACTTTGGGACGCGGCATAACCACTAACCTTGCGGATTTCTGGCGACGCATTAAAATGTTAACTTATGTTTCGGATAAGAAGCTCGGACGGATTAAAATCTACAGTAGTTCTTTCTGGTATGGTTATAATCTTGCCTGTTTTCGGATGGCGCACCTTTTTAGATTCTCTTTTTTCTTTATTAAAGGATCCAAATCCTCGAAGGTAAACTCTCTCCCCTTTTTTAAGATCTTCTGTTATGCCTGAAAGAATGAATTTTATAATCTCTCCGGCTTCAACCTGGGTGAGGAAAAATCTTTTGGCCATCGCAAGGGTTAGCTCTCCCTGGTTCATTTTTCAGTATTCCCTTCCTTTTTCGATGCTTTAATTATTGGTGAGGT
>JAHIZQ010000286.1 GCA_018814505.1 Candidatus Omnitrophota bacterium | reverse complement strand
GAAAAGCATAACACCGGCAAATATCATAATGGTTGTTACAGGCTTTCTTGTAGAAAATTGAGGTAATCCCATGGTTTTTAAGATTCTATGTTTTCTCCGCCGCAAACGGAAAATTGTGGTTTAACGAAACATTCCAACATTCTTATTTTCTCTATCTTTAACTTTGTCGCGACAGAAAAAAAAGAACATGTTACGCGTACTAGATGTAAACTTCTAATCTAAAATATCGTTTCTTGCACTTCAGTTATTTCAACCCTATCCTT
This sequence comes from Candidatus Omnitrophota bacterium, assembly GCA_018814505.1. GTDB lineage: Bacteria > Omnitrophota > Gorgyraeia > Tantalellales > Tantalellaceae > JBDRNE01. The sequence continues at coordinate 1,948 of JAHIZQ010000286.1, read as the reverse complement.
GTCTTTATAGTCCCGGTGTAACTCACGTATAATCAATTCACCCTCTTCAAGTCCTTCTCCTATTTCTGCGACATCATGCGTAAGATACGCTATCCTGACTTCCCTCTCTTCAACAATACCAAACTCCCCCTTCTCTGAGAACGTTTCACTTCCCGCTCCAGATTTAGCGTCCAATTCTTCCAACACTTTTTCTTCAGGATGAACAATATATACGAAATATTTGTTTTCCTGTTTTTTGAAAGCCGATGACGGAATAATTAAAACATCTTTATTCTCATACGTGTTTATCACCGCTCTAGTAAACATTCCCGGCTTCATTTCGCCTTTGTCATTATCCAGTTCAACTTTTACTTTTTGGGTACGCGTTCTGCCTTCTATCATGGGAGAAATCCTATCGATAGTTCCCGTGTAAGATGCTCCGGGATACGCATCAAGAAAAATTTCCACGTTTTGTCCTAATTCAATTTTTGAAGAATCTTCCTCAATTATATCAAACGCGGAATACACCTCGCCGAAATCCACAAAAGTCCCTATTTTATCCTGCGAAGTAATAAACGCGCCAACGTCCTGTTCTTTTGACCCCAAATAACCGTCACTGGGCGCGTATACATTTGTTTTTTCAAGATCGCGTTTAGCTGATTCATATTCAAGCTTTTTTTGGTCAAGAGCCATTTTGTCTACTCCGCCAATATCATACAACTTTTTACTTTTTTCCATTTCAAGCCCGGCATACTTTAGTTTCAGCAAAGCGTCTTTTTGGTCAATACTGGCGATAATATCTCCTTCTAAAATACGTTCTCCTTCTTCAAAATTAAAACTTTCCAAAATACCTTTGCCATCAAACCTTATGTCAATTTCCCTAAAGCCTTCCACTCTACCCATTACCGGAAGAGTATCTTTAAAATCCATACGCTTTACTTTGTAGACTTTAACAGGTATTGTTTCGGTGATTTCAACAATTTCTTTCTTTTGTTTTTCTTCAAAAAATATTTTTTTCAGCGCGCCTATACTGCGTGTTAACCCAATCGCGACAATAAATACCACCAGAGGTATCCATATGTAGCTCTTTTTTATGGTTCCGGATATTTTGATTTTTTTTAGTTTATCATTCAAACTATCTGGTTTTTTTTTGTCTAGATTATCCCGGTTTTCAGCAGACAGTCTTTTTTCTTCCATGCCCATAAAATCCCCCTAACCTCCTTTTCCAAAGGAGGGAAACTACTTTATTATTTCTTTGAATTTCTCTTTTTGTGCTAATAGTAGACCTTCATCTTAAAAACTAGTTTTTTGATGGCGCATCGGCAAAAACATCTATATCCATATCCACAACTACCCCCAGTTCTTTATCAGCTACCGCGTCTACCAAAGAACTAGAATCATTTTTCTTAAAAAGTTTCGCGTCCCATAACCCATATTCCTGGTCTTTATGTCCAATATCAAAATAATTCGGCACACCTATCGCGCTGTTAAGATTCGCGATCGAAATAAAATAGTTCGCGTACCCCTGTATCAAACTGTACCTATGTTCCGCGTACTTTTCGTATTCTTCAGCTATTTTCGAAAGTTCCATTTCACCGAAACTGCGCCTTTGCTCAAGAACGTCAACAAACATTTTCTGGTGTTCGACCTGCGCTTTTGCCACATCTATCTGAAGCAGAGCTTTTTTGTACTTAAAATATGCTTCTTTAACTTCGACTGTAAGATCTTTCTTGTACTTCAAATATTCGTATTTCGCGCTTTCAAACCCCGCTCGCGATTCGGCTAAATTTGTAAAATACGCCAAATCGTCCAAGAATTTTACGGATAAATAACTTGTGGCACTTTCCGTACCGTGATAACTAGATACAACTGGCGCCCATTTTTCTCTTACGTAGTTATACTCTAACGTATTACCCCAAATAGGCACACTTCCTTTAACTCCAGCATACCATTCAGGCGCCAATCCACG
>JAHIZQ010000285.1 GCA_018814505.1 Candidatus Omnitrophota bacterium | reverse complement strand
GTTAAACAGCAGGAAAAAGCACAGGAATTAGGAAAATCGCTCGAATATTTATTACAGGCGCCGAAACTTCGCGGTAATTATGGAGAAACAGTGCTTGAAGAAATGCTTGACCGAATATTGCCGAAAGGTATATGGGAAAAACAATACGTAATAGCGGACGGAGAGAGAGTGGATGCGGTTGTGAAGTACAAAGACATAATTATACCGATTGATGCTAAGTTTCCTAAAGAAGATTATCAAAAGTATCTTACGGCGGATAGTGAACACGATAAAAAAATTCATTGGGTTAATTATGAAAAAGCGTTAAAAATTCAGATTAATGCCATAAAAGAAAAATATGTGAAGCCGGAAAAGGGTACCAGCGAATTCGCCCTACTTTTTATTCCATCGGAATCCATGTATTATGAGACCATAGCGGAAAAAAACCATTTGGGGGATCCTTGCCAGATATATGAGTATGCAACTGAAAAAAAAGTTATGCCGGTTAGCCCTAACACTTTTTATGCTTTTCTGCAGATTGTAATGCTAGGGATAAGGAATATTGAAATTGCCCGTGATGCCAAAAAACTTCAGGAATCTCTTTCAAAAGTTGAGAGGGACTTTAATTTTTTCTATAATAAATTTGAAATTATTGGGAGAAACCTTGAAAAAGCTACGGATGCGTATAAAACTGGTGACGGGCACATAAAACGTTTTAAGCGAACGCTTGATTCAACCCTGAATTTTGATGAAACTTTGAAAGTTGACTCAAAAGAAGAGTTAATTGGAACATAAACCCAAGGCGCGAAGGTGTTTTACGTGATATGTATCACAACCCTGTTTAGACAGGACAATAATTATGCGTAAAGAAGCAATGTTGTGGGAAAAATGTGAAGGTGACGAGATTCATTGTTATCTTTGCGCGCATCATTGTATAGTTCCTGAAAGTGGATTTGGTTTTTGTGCCGTCAGACAAAATATAAAAGGATGCTTGTATACGTATACCTATGGTAGAGCAATCGCAGATACTGTGGATCCGATTGAAAAAAAACCATTTTATCATTTTCTTCCCGGGACTTACGCGTATTCAATAGCAACGGCAGGATGTAATTTTAGGTGTTCCTTTTGTCAAAACTGGACAATTTCACAATTGTCTGTTATGGGTGGAAAAATAGAAGGGTACGAACTTCTTCCGGAAAAGATAGCAAGAAACGCGCTTGAAAAATCTTGCCGGAGTATTTCTTGTACGTACACAGAACCTACAATATTTTTTGAATATGCTTATGATGTTTGCAGGATTGCGAAAGATAACGGATTGTACAATACTTTTGTGACAAACGGTTTTATGACCAAAAAAGCCATTGATGTTATGGCAGGATATATTGACGCGGCAAATGTTGATTTAAAGTTTTTTCAAAATAGTTCATATGAAAAAATATGTAAAGGTCGGTTACAGCCGGTATTAGATTCGATACAATACATGAAAGATAAAGGTATTTGGATTGAGATTACTACTTTGGTTGTGCCTGGGGTGAATGATTCGGATAAAGAATTGAAAGATATTGCTGGATTTATTGCTAAAATAGACAAAAGTATTCCCTGGCACATAAGCCGTTTTCATCCGGATTATAAAGATATGGAATTGCTACCGACATCGATGCTCCTTCTTAACAGAGCTTTTGAAATCGGAAAAGCCGCAGGGTTGGAATATGTTTATCTTGGAAATGTGGCTCAGAAAACTGGAACATTGTGCCCAGGGTGTGGAGAACTTTTAATTAAACGAGCCGGTTTTAACGCGGTATGTCAGCCGAATTTTTTAAAAAGCGGCAGGTGCGGTAGTTGCGGCAAAAGTATCAGCGGTATTTGGAGTTAATGTTTAACAATAAACGGAGCGTAATGAAAAAAATATTAATTATTTTGACATGTATCGCGTTTGCCTTGGCAGGAGCCATATATTATTTTCGGTACGATATTGTTCACTATTCTTTGGAAACGATTATTGAAAATAATTTGCCGCCGTATATGACAATCGGCTCTATTAAAATTGATTTTCAAAATGAGATTTTTACGATTAATAACTTGCGGATAAAAAACCCTCATGGGTACGCGAAGAAATTGTTGGTGGAAATTAATTCGGTTAAATGTCGATACAAACGAATCAGCGGGAACTTATTTGATGGCGTGGAAATAACGGAAATTACGACAGAAAGGCCGGTAATAAATATTGAACGTGCGCCAAACGGGAATGTTAATGTTGCGCGGATGAATGCGGTTATTGATCCGCCAAAGCCCGTAAAAATAATTCAATCAGTTCCCCGATTGAAAGAAAAAATTTTAGCGCTTTTACCGCGTTTTAAGGGAAATGTTTCTGATGTTGTGAAATTGCCTGAGGGGATTAATATCTCAAATGGTAAAATAGTATTTTTGGATAGGATCAATCCTAATCTTCTTACTCGAATAACATGTGAAGACATTAAAGCGTTTCTTAAAATTAATTTGACTAAAGATTATTCAAAAGTTTTGTTCCTGGCAAGTCAGGGCAACGGGTTGGTGAATGGAGACCTAAGTCAAGGAATAACGTGGGATATTTCATTGGATCCGGTAAGTGAAAAAATTAAAATGTCGAATACATATGAAATTCGAAATATTGACATGACGCTATTTGAATCTTATTATGAGAAGTTTTGCCCGATAGTAATTGACAGAGCCAGGTGTTCGGGTACTATTGTCTTAAATTTTGATGGTGAAGACATCGGATCAACGAATACGCTCAAAATCGATGGTTTAAGGTTTCATGAAAAAAGCGAGGGGCCAGCATTTAATTATTGGCAGATTGGAATACCGGACTTAATAAAATATTTGCAGGTTTCAACCGGTGAGATAATTTTTGATTTTAAGATAAAAGGCAATATTAACAATCCAAAGTTTTATCCCGGACCGTACTTGAAAAAAGCTATGCAGAGTCTCGTTGTTAATAAAGTAACAGACGCGATTAGCAGTTTTACGGATGAAAAAATGGGTGATAATAGTGACGTTGGGAAAGTAATAAATACTATCAGGGGTCTTTTGAATAAATAACCAGTAATTTTTTATGTGCATAAGTACATGGTATCAAAAAGCAGTAATCGATACAAGATATGCGTGATATCGAATAAGACGGATAACTAAAAAGGGAGGGAGACATGGTTCTTGTAATTAAATTGATTTCAATTGTAGTGATTTTTTATGGATGTCTGGTTTTTCTACGGCCGGATACTTTAAAAAAAGTACTGAAGTACACAATGCAGGAAAACAAAATATATCTGATGTTAGCAATTAAATTGCTCATAGGGATTATAATGATGTTTGCGGCAAAGTATTGCAGTATTCCATGGATTATTTTGTTTTTTGGGGCGCTTTCTATTTTTGGCGGTGCAATGGGTTTTGTTCTTAAAAAAGAGTTTGTTGCAAAAGTGTTAAAGTGGACAGAGGCGTATATACAAAAAAAGACGCGTTTTGCTGGAATATTTATACTGGTCGTAGGGGTATTGTTAGCGCTAGCCGCGTAAAGAATGTAAACGTTGTTAATTGAGGATGGTAAATGTGCGTTATCCTTCGCATGGGAAAAGTTGTTTTTGTTTTCTAGTCGTAATGTTGTGTTTATTAAGCGGGTTTTCTTCAGCGGTTTCTTTAGAATTAATGAGCAATGATTTCAATAATAGGGGGCAAATTCCGCAAAAATATACGGGATTAGGAGAAGATATTTCGCCGGAATTATGTTGGGCGGGTGTACCTGATGGAACCAAAAGCTTTGTTGTAATTCTGGATGATCCAGATGCCCCTGTAGGAAACTGGGTTCATTGGGTTATCTATAACATTTCTTCCTCCTCAAGAATATTAAAACGAGGAATTGTCAAAAACGGTACTCTCTCGGACGGTACATGCCAGGGGCGGAACAGTTTTGGGAAAATTGGCTATAATGGACCTTATCCGCCTCATGGACCGGCGCATAGATATGTGTTTACGCTGTATGCCTTAGATTCTGTGCCAAACATTAAAGAAGGTGCAGATAAAGTAAAAATTTTGAATACTATTAAATCGCATATTTTAGCTCAAACAGAACTTATGGGGTGGTATAAACAGTGAAAGAAACGCGCAGAATAAAACTGTACGGCAAAAATCCGGTAATTGAACGCGTAAAAACCGCGCCACAAACAATTAAAAAGGTTTATTTACAAAAGGGAACGGATCTTTCGGGAATAGTCAGAAAACTTAAAACAGCAGGGCTTGATTTTGTTTCTGTTGATAAAAAATGGTTTAAGGACAATTGCGCCCAAAGGCATACTCAAGGTGTAATGGCGGAGGTTGAAAGCTTTGAGTACACTCCATACGAATTAATATTAGCTGATTGTTTAAGAGGGAAGGCTGTTCCGGTATTTCTGGATGGAATAACTGATCCGCAGAATTTAGGCTCGATCATTAGAAGCCTTGCGTGTTTAGGCAGTTTTTCCATTGTGTTGCCCGAACATGATTCTGCGCAAATTAATGAAACTGTTTTGAGGGTGTCGTCCGGTGGCGAAAATTATGTTAAGATTGCAAAAGTTCCAAATATAGCGAAAGTAATACGCGAAATAAAGGAGAAAGGAAAAATAAAAATTATAGGTGCTGAGACCAACGGTGCTAATATAATAACGCAAATGAAGTTTGTACTTCCATTTGTAATTGTTATAGGTTCGGAGGGAAAAGGTATCCGTCCTGGAGTTAAAAAATGTTTGGATACAAGCGTATCATTACCTATGAGGGGGGCGATATTGTCGTATAACGCGTCTATCGCAACTACACTTTTTTGTTATGAGGTTGTCCGGCAGGTGTTTCCCTGTTAGCGGGGTAATCCATTTGTCTATTTTTAAGGCGTAAATATTTATGACAGGAGTTTTTTGTGAAGAGTAATGTAATCTTGGATTTTATCGCAGAGGCTGGAAAACTTAAGCAAGTAAAACGGAGCGGATGGTGGATGGTTGGCATTCCAAATGAAGAAAGTGTTGCTGAACATAGTTTTCGGGCCGCCGTTATAGGGTATGTTTTAGCGAAAATGGAAAATGCTGATGTGTCTAAAGTTTTAGCTATGACCCTTTTTAATGATTTGCATGAAGCGCGAATTAATGATCTGCATAAAGTTGCGCATAGATATTTAGATGTACGCACTGCTGAAAAAAAAGCTTTTGAAGAGCAAATTTCAGGGTTGGATAAAACTATGAGACAAGAATTACAATCTATTCGGAAGGAACATGATACCCAGAAAACAGTAGAAAGCATAATTTCACGGGACGCGGACATCTTGGAATGTTTAATACAGGCAAAGGAATATGTCGACGCGGGGTATAATAACGCGAAAAAATTTTTCAAAGAGGGTCCTAAACATTTAAAAACTAAGAGCGCCAAAAAATTGTGGCAAAACACTAAAGTGTGGAATAGTAATAGCTGGTGGGAAAAATTAGGTGTGTTTGAGAGGTAGGGCGTGTTTTTCAATTAGTAAAAAAAGTGAAGAGCTTATTGGAGAGTATGTCGGGGAGATTTTATCTATGGGTTTACTACATATAAATTAGGGAAAGTAATGATTGAAAAGGCGAGTAAAGCGAAATTAAAAAAAATACGTCAGATTTTAAACGATAAAAAAATTCGCGATACAGAAGGCGTGTTCGCGGTTGAAGGCCAAAAAATTATTAAAGATCTTTTTGATAAAAATCATGCCTTTGATTTTGTTGTATTTTCATGTGATTTCGCGCAGAATAACGCGAATAAAAATTTTATTACAAAATTAATACAACGCGGCGTTAAGTTATTTGAAACAAACGATCAGAATTTTGAAAAAATATCTTCCTTGAAAAAATCACAAAGTATTCTAGCTGTTGTCAAAAAACCGAGTAAGCTTTCTGCGGAGAGTTTGTACGAAAAAAATGCGTTAGTTATTTTTTGTGAAGGGATTCAGGATCCTGGAAATCTTGGAGCTATTATACGAAGCGCTACAGCGTTTAACGCGAAAGAAATTGTACTTACATCGAAAACTGTTGATATGTATAATCCCAAAGTTATACGAGCTTCTAGTGGTACGGTTTTTGATGTACCAGTTAATGTTGGTGGTTACAAAAGGTTAGATATGTTGAAAAAAGATGGATATAAAATTTTTGTCAGCTGTGCGAATAGTACAACGGCGGTTGAAATAGCTAAAGTAGATAAATCGGCTGGTCCTTGTGTTTTAGTTTTTGGAAGTGAGGGATGCGGTGTTTCTAAAGAAGTAGAGCAAAGAGCAGACAGTATGTTTACGATTGATATAAGTAAGACAGTAGAGTCACTAAACGTTGCCGCGGCGGTAGCGATATCATTGTATGTTTTCAGGTGTTCGCGCATATAATACGAATTTGTGGGGAACAAATTTCTGAAAAAATATGTTTAACCGATCTAAGAGGCTATGCAATAAATGTTTATGCCGGGTAGAGGAATCGCTTTAAAATTTGCCCATAAATGTATCTTGTTTCCCAACTGCCCTGAGGTTCCGGGTTTATTGTGGAGGAGTTAAGTGTAGAGAGATGCAGGTGGATGAGTAGTATGAAATCGTATCGCGAAGAAGTATGGTTTAATACACCGCATCGCTTGACATGGGGCCATGGGAGCAGATCTTTTATGGGGAGTTTGACGGCAGACGCAAGAAAAGGGTACTTGTAAAGGTTATTGGAGAATAGAGGGTGCATTCAGTATCTCGTGATTTAGGGTTGAAAATTGGCATTTTTGTTGTTCTTTGAATTGGATTCGCCATTACGGATGAGTTTTTGTGCAAAAAATCCCAAAACCGCCTTTTTTGTCTTTTTCCCGCTTGTGTGGTATAATATACCATCACATAACAGCGGAGGGAAGCCATGAAACGCGAAAAAAATACTGATGGTAAAGATATAAAAAAAAGAATACAAGACAAGTGTAAAAATGTTGGAGTCGATCTAGACTACATTGCT
>JAHIZQ010000284.1 GCA_018814505.1 Candidatus Omnitrophota bacterium | reverse complement strand
GCAGCATTCTGGCAGTTTGAAGCCTTCTCCTGCAAGACGGCTTCGAGAGGCCTACTCTCATCTTATGTAAAGCGCTGACCACTTTTGCGATCATTCGTGGCGCACTGAGAAATGCGGGTTAATCCGAAAAATAGCATGATTCATAAATCCAATATGAAGGGGTTGACGGCGAGTAGCGCAAGCGTCATCAGCGGGAAACAGCACTGTTTCCCGCCAGAAAATTCCAAAATACAAAAAAATTCGGCTGTAATATAAGCCGGATTTTTTTAATAAAGTGGTGGGGAGAGAAGGATTCGAACCTTCGAAGACGTAAGTCGACAGATTTACAGTCTGTTGCGTTTAGCCACTTCGCTATCTCCCCGAAAATATTTTATTTAAAAAGAACAAATCTTGCCTTCGCAAAAAAATAATGACCTGTCAGCCGTAGCCAAATATGCTTTTAATACTTTGGCGAAGACTGGAGCCGGCGGAGGGATTTGAACCCCCGACCAGAGGTTTACAAAACCCCTGCTCTACCCCTGAGCTACGCCGGCAAGTGCGTTATATCTCACTATATCCAAAGAACTTAACACCTGTCATCCCGCACAAGCGGGGATCTCCTCCCGGAAGGTATCCATACGGGTGTCCATTCAAAACTCTTATGTCCCACTTATCCTATTAACCGTTCTTAAATCCACACCCGGCATTACTAATTGACTCGCGAAAGTATGCGGTAAAATCGTGAAATTTAAAATCAACTATACCAGATTTTTTGAGTGCTGTAAAGAAGCTTTTTCGGACTGTCAACCACATATAGAAATGTCCTAAACATTTTACTTCCACGGCCCCGGAGCTTTCCACATTTTATTAAATGCGTTCCCTTTAGCAAGTCCGTTAAGCGGCTCAGCGAGAAAATCTTCTATCTCTTTGGCGATAACAGCCAATTTATCCGGAGCGCGTTCAATATCTCCTTTGCTTAAAAACGCTTTCCAAAGTGTTTGACGATCGGATTTTTCGTCATAGATCTCTTCCGCAAATAAAGGCTCCCCTGTCGGAAGACCGGTTTTACGATGCTTAAAAGTTATTTTTAACGCTTCTGCAAGATTTAATCCGCTAAAATTAAATTGACGCATCATAAGCCAAATATCGTAAAAATCTTTCATCCGGCTATTCAAAAGCCCGAGTTTAATCATTGCTTCAAATTTTTCACTAATCACACTTTCAGCTGGATAGGCTTTCAGATGAGGCTTCGGAAAATCAAGAAGAACAGGATAATCGATCACCTTGATATCCGGATAAACAATATCCCCAAAACCAACATCAATCTGCATCGGGATGCGAGACCGATCCAAAAAGCCGGTAAATTTCACACGCACGCCCTCATAATCAGCATTTTCCTTGATCTTGCGTCCTTGAACTGTTTTCGTGTCAAACATAAGCCCATCTGGATCCACAGGAATATCGCAAATATCTTTCATTATAGTTTCGATATTCGTTACTTGATTATCAAACCGCGCCAAAAAATCAATATCGAGTGTTGTTCGTCTCTCAAAAATATGCCACACCGTAAACAAAAGCGCCCCTTTTAACACAAACTCATCAACATATTTTGATTTACTAAACCGGTAAAGAAATCTTTCCATACCATAATGCCGCATCATTTCCGCGAATGGACGGTTTTCTTCTTTCGCTTTATTTTGAAGCCGCGCTTTGACAGAAACTTCAATATTTTTGACTTCTTTCTTCATAACATAGTTTCCAATATCGGCTTAATAATTTTATCCACACGACAAACCTTAGCATACCGCATAATTTCTTTTGGGCTAACGCTCTTTTCGGTAACAGCAATCTTCAATGCGTCTCTGGCAACGTTTATTCCTATCCTATTACGAAATTTAAAACAATCGGCAATCGTTTTAGCCAGACAATAAATTTTAATTTTGTGTCCGTCAACTTCTATATTTTCGATACCGGCCCCCCATGCATTAGAACTAAATCGATAAAATCTTACAGGGGGATATTTTATCCTGTTTTCGTAAGTACCGCGTGATATCGCAACATCAACATGCTTAGGGATTTCATTCGTTGCCTCATGCCAAGCAAGTGCTGAAAGAAGACAAACCACTCCTCTGGGAATCTTTATCGAAATAGTCACAAGGTCGGGATTAGAAAATGACATTCCTTCTGACAGACAATAAAGCCCCCGATCAATCCTTTTGATACACTTATTCATAAGACCGGTCTTAAGAAGAGACTTACTGAATCCCGCCTTGATAAGCTCAAAATAACTCGCCAGACCACCCTTTTTCCTAAGAAACTCAATGAGTTTCGCTTCTTTTGCCCCCATCGCAAACACTCCCTATTTGCCTACACTTATAAACAAGTGTACAGCATTAGGGACATAAAGTCAAGTGCTACTCAACAAAAAATTTTAGAGGTCTCATCCTGTTATTATCTATGAATTTCTAAAACAAGCTCTAAAATTCACCCCCCTTCGCTATTAACGAAGGGGTGAATTTTTATGCTGGTGCTATTTAGCAGATACTCGTGATTGCCAATCCCACCAGCCAGACTTGGCAAATAAACTACCTACTATCATGATATTCGTTAGAACTGTAAAAGAAACTTTTTTGTGTTCTTTTATATTTGATGTTCTGTTATATTTTTGTTGAAAATTTGTTTAAAATGCTCTTCTTTTTTCGGAATAAAATTTAAATCGAACTTTTCTTTCAGAATTTTGGCAAAAACTTCGAGTGGAAACTCTAAATCCTTTGATCCGTCCAGAAACCCTCCCATCGGCATGTACCGATTATCCCAATCTTGAATGTCAGTAGATCTATCGTTATCCCAAAAAGCAAACTTGTGCTGTTTAATGAATTCATTCATCACGCCAAGTGTTTTTCGATTTTCCGTTTTTGAAAAACTCAATCCATCACGGCATATATTCATCATTTTAGACATAACCTCTCCGCTCGCTCCTTCGACAAAAAGTGCCTTACTCAGTCCTCTTTCAAACAATGTTGACAAACGTTCTCTGATATCTTTGCGGGAAACATTACTAATAGAAAATGAAAAGAGGGTTTGCGGCTCTACAAATATAATCTGTTTCCGCCGGTTCAAAAGAAACACATGTGCATACCACTCTGTAAATAATTCACTCGTCTCCCGCACTCTCTCTAAATCAGCCGGCTTTATCCCAATTTCTTTCTGTAATTTTTGTGTTACACGAATTAACGGCATAATCAACTCAATTCTGAACGCACTGCGTTCAATAATTCTCAACTAAAAGACATTTTACTAAAAGGCATTTTATACGACTTTTTTATTTTAAAATTTCTGCAAGAAATGTCCTCAATCACTCCAAAAATAAGCGGGGCTGTTTGAAACAGCCCCGCGCCTTGGGTCGAAACCCAAGGGTAGTGAACAAGATAGCTTAAATCAACGTATCAACGTTAAATGCCGGCTTTGTCAAATGCTTCGGGTATAAAATTTAATACATCTCCTGCCGTCATACTGAACTGACCTTTTTTTTCAGCGGCAATGTCGCCTGCCACGCCATGCAAATATACCGCTGAAACCGTAGAACTAAAACTATCTATACCTTGACCGATAAAAGATGTTATCATCCCCGTTAAAACATCCCCCATACCCCCGGTTGCCATACCTGAGTTTCCAGTTTCATTGACATATATGTTCCCCGAAGAATCAGCAACAACCGTACGATGACCTTTTAAGCATACAACCGCGGATGTTAGTTCAGCAACGATTTTTGCCGACTCGGGTCTATTCAACTGCACTTCTTCAATTGTTTTACCGACTAAACGCGCCATCTCTCCAGGATGAGGAGTAAGCACAGTAACAAACTTCCTTCGTTTTATTAATTCCAAGTCTCCCTCCAGGGCATTTATCGCGTCAGCATCTAAAACTAGAGGCCCCTCTATTTCTTCTGTAAGTTCTCTTACAAGCTTATAAGTTTCCGCGTTACTCCCCAATCCCGGGCCAATCGCAACTACGTCACATTTTCTAACAAAATCTAAAATTTTACTTTTCGATTTTAACCCTACACTGAAGTCCTTAGTTTCGTCCAAAGGTAAAGTCATAACTTCGGTAAGTTTTATTTCCATGATTTGGTTTAGTGACAAAGGTATACCGTTTGTCACTAAACCGCTTCCAGATAAAAGCGCGCCCTGGGAGGCCAAAAACGCCGCGCCTGTCATCCCGCGTGAACCGGCAAGAATAAAAACTTTCCCGTAATTACCTTTGTGAGAATCTACGGAACGCTTCGGTATCTTTCCAATATGTTCATTCACCATTTTTCACCCCTACCGCGTTTGATATCGCGATTTTATCAGTATGAGAAATACTAACGTATATTTTTGACAAATTATACTTTTTTATCAGGTCACTTGCCCGGCCATGCAAACACACATAAGGCTTTCCGTCTTCCCCGTTAAGTATTTCTATTTGTGTCCAGTTAAGCCCTATTTCAGCGCCATTTGGAATAGCTTTTTTTACAGCTTCTTTTGCCGCGAATTTACCGGCCATATGCATTGCGTAAGATTTTTTTGTACCAGCGTATTCTAGTTCCCGTTCGGTAAAAATTTTTTTAAGAAAATTTTTACCCCACTCTTCTATCGCCGTTTTAAACCGGCATATTTCAACCGCGTCTATTCCTATCCCCGCAACGTTCATAGCATAAGTTCTTTCATTTGTTTTACCGCGGATG
>JAHIZQ010000283.1 GCA_018814505.1 Candidatus Omnitrophota bacterium | reverse complement strand
CGCGTAAGTTCCACAATTATAGGGAAGAAAACCTCTGTTCTAAACATTGAAGCAGATTTTTTGGCTTGCGCTTTTTCCGACGCGAGGCTAAATCCATACAACATAGTAAACATTGCCACGCGATGCGCCCATTGCGAATTAGTTAAAAATTCTGTCCTGGAATGTTCTTTAAAAATTTGCAATACTTTAAGTTCAGCGTTTTCATGAGCTAAAATATCATTTTTAATGGTTTCAGCGCTTACAGTACCAAATATTGATTTGTAATCTCTAAGGTATTCCAACGCAGGGTGGATATATATAGTTTGTTGAGGGGTAATTTCTGCTATAGCTTTTCGTTTTAATTCGTAATCGGTAAGTTTCTTTTCAGTTGAGAGAGTATTATTCCACTCTTTAAGCGCAGTGTAAGTTGCCCTGCCTCGTATAAAATACTTTCTTGACGCCACTCCAAGATACAACCCTAAAACAGCCGCTAACCCTGTCCACCCTGAGAAACCGTTTCTGGCAACATACTTTAAAACTCCAACCGCCACGCTAAGCGCACCTAGCGCGCCTGTAAAAGCACTTGCCCTGTACCCGGAGATAGGACGAAAGGCGTGAGTGTCAGGCTTAGAATCGGCTATGGATATTTCTGTATTGTTAAACACGAAATAATATCCCCAGGTATTTGTACCCTGATCCTCTGTTTTTAAGTTTAATTCATCCGCTCTACCCGCAAGAAGCTCATAATCTTTCCCATCGCGCTTCGGCACGCCGATGCGGACACTTTTTTTGCCTAATTTTTTACATTCTTCTATCACTCTATTAACAAGCGCAATCACAATATCTTGTTTGCCTGTCCCATCAGGAACGCTTTCAAACCGTAATGGTAACATCATGACTATTGCATCTTTTCCGACAGAAAAAGTTAACGTGTCGTCTATATCCTGGGCAAGGCCAATTTTGGTTATCGTTTTTTTATTATTATCTACAACACGAAAACCTGCGATTGTTTCACCACTTTCACTAGGCTTCACTACTGGTTCTATTGTAAACTTAAGCGTTTGTGTCGGAGTTTCCCTATCCGCCTGCAAAGTGAGAGTGGGCATATTAGGATAAAGCGGAAATTTTAAATAAGTAATTTTTTGTCCTTGTTCTGCAATTTTCTCTGCCTTGATATTATGCGTAGCTATAAGCTCAGCAAAAAATTCCTGGGCTTCTCTGTCATCATTCGCAACAGCTATAAAAAGATTGGGCGCTTTTAATGTCTTCGCCATGCCATAAACAGCTGTATACAGTTCGTTTAAAATTTCTGTTCTCGTGCTTTTCCTATGTCTTAACGGCAAGTTTTTATACTTTTTCGGCAAGGTCATTAATAAATCATTGTTTTCCCGCTGATTTACTTTAATTTTCGTCATTTCTTTATCTTTTTTATTGAGAACAGTATAAACTGCTTCAGCCCCTTCCGCGGATTCATTCATAGTTCTTCTAATGATGTATTTTTTGTTTTCTGTTTCTATTGTCGCGTCTTTTACTGTTAGTTTCCGCGAAGTAGCTATTGGCGTAACCGGCGTAACCGGCGTAACCAGCTCAACCGGCGGCACTTTAGATTCGTTTATTTCTTGGGCTGTTTCTTCAGAAATTTTTTCTTCTTCTTGGCCTCTGATTACATCTGTAGTTTCGTCTACAGGTATTTCCGTGGGCAAAATAGTTTTTGTGACTTTTTGAAGTGTTTCCTCTTCAGATTCCTGGATAACACTCTCTTCTGCAGGCTTAGTTGTCAAATCTTGTTTTGTTTCTTGTAAAGGTGCTTTTTCTATTTCGCTGTCAGATCTCTCTTGTTTATCTTTTGCCGCGTCGCCTGGCGCGCCTATTATATTTTCGGCCTTGCCTTCTTCTGGAATTAGTTCCACTTTCCGGTAAAAACGAACAAAACTGGTCCAATTGTTACCAGTACCAATTTCTTCAAGGTTATTAAACCTTGCGGTCTTCAGAACTTCTTGGCAAAAATCAAGACCTGCCTTATCTTTAGAATCAAACGCGATTATAACACCTATTTCCAGTTTGTTCGCTTCTTCTACGGACTTAAGAATTAAGGCTTGTTTTATTTCGTTTACGTCTATGCCTTTAGGCGTATTTTTAATATTTTTTGGGAACTTGACATGAACAAAAGTGTATTTATCGGCTTGTTTCACCAAACTAAACGT
>JAHIZQ010000282.1 GCA_018814505.1 Candidatus Omnitrophota bacterium | reverse complement strand
GGGTTTGGATGAAAGGGAAGAGTTAAAAGATACGGATATTACAGTTCAGGCTGAGTTTTTAAGGCATAGTTTAATCGAGTGGCGAAAAGAGCATCCTGAAGAAATGCTGCTAATCGCGATTGACGATGATATAGGAAAAGAGCAAGACAGCCAAATTGCGCCTCTTTGGAAAATCGCGAATGCGATTAAAACAATGACTGATGATGACGGTAATCCTTTGTTTACAGACAAAAAACCTCTAAAAATTACGAGAAGAAGTGGTAGCCGCGGTGAGTTAATGCAAGAAATAAACGATCTTTTAAAATCAGAAACAAAACTTTCAAAAAATAATATATTCCTAGTCGGTCAGTGGATAAATATTGATAAGCATAAGTTTGACGAATTAAAAGGTTCAGCCTGGATAACTGGAATAAATGATTCTCAGGCAGGCAGAGAACTGTATCTGCCTGTTTTTGAAGCACTTACATTGACAATAATGTCATCGTTTAATATGGACATCGAAAGTATTAAGAGTTTTTACGATAAAATTGCGGATAATTCTGTTTCAGAACAGCTGTTAAGGCAAATGATTGAAAACAAGGTAATATACCTTTTACCACGGATGGATCGGAAATCTAAAAATATCAGGAAAACATACGAAATTGTGCGGAATATTTATCAATCAGTATAGTGTTTAGTTGTTGCCCAAAACCAGCGATCGTTGAACATAAAATCCCCCTACCCCCCTTTGGCAAAGGGGGGACGATCTTTTCCTATTTCTGCTATGTTAATTTATTTACCATTGACAAAGCCGTACAACTCTCTATAATAAAAACATCGTTACACAGTCATTCCTTTGCGGTATATTCTTGCCAGGGGAAAGGTGAAAAAACCATAGTTTCATTAAGGAAATAGTCCGGCCACGTAGGATTTGAGGTAAATGTGCTTCGCAAATTTCCCTCAAGTGGACGCGGACATTAATTCGACTAAATGATTTCAGTGCGCTGACGCTTCTGAAACCATAGTCTCATTAAAAAGGGGGTAAATACAGTGACTGTTTCAACAAAAAACATTCGTAATATTGTACTCTTATCACATTCAGGCGCGGGCAAAACTACTTTAACTGAAAATTTACTTTTTAAAACTGGGGCAATATCAAAAAAAGGCAGTGTTAGTGCCGGGACAACGGTTTCAGATTATTGCGATGATGAAAAAGAAAGAAAGACTTCAATTAATCTGTCAGTCGCTTATTATGAAAGAGACGGGATTAAAGTTAATATTCTCGACGCGCCTGGCTATTTGGATTATATCGGAGATGTTGTCGCGGGGATAAATGCCGCGGATTCTGCGATTTTATTGATAGATGCTGTAAGCGGTATTGAAGTAGGCGCAAGCAAGTTTTGGAAGTTAGTGCAGGAACGGAACATGCCTGGAATGATAGTTATTAATAAAATGGATAAGGATAACGCGAATTTTGCTAAAACTTTAGAAAGTGTTCGTAAAAGATTCGGAAAAAATTGTGTTGCGCTATATTATCCAAACGGATCTGGTGCAGTTTTTTCAGGTATGGCGAATTTATTGACAAAACAGGGGATTGATAAGCTTGACGGCCAGGATAAAGATATTGCAGATATGCTTTCTAACGAAATGGTAGAAGGCGTGGCAGAATCTGATGACGCGCTTTTAGAGAAATATTTAGAAGAAGGTGCTTTATCTCCAGAAGAGATGAACCGTGCGTTTAGGAAGGGAGTAGATACTGGCAAGATAATTCCGGTGGTTCCGGCTTCAGTTGAAAAGGGAATCGGAATAGATGAAATTATCGAAATGATAAACAAGTATATGCCTTCACCGGAAGACTTGCCTCCGATTGAGATTGATCCGGATATTGCCAGTGAAACTGCTGAAATAATCAAGATAGAACCGAAAAGCGATGGACCATTTTCGGCGCAGGTTTTTAAAACGATATCAGATCCGTATAAGGGGCAGATATCAATTTTTAGGGTAAGGAGCGGAAAAGCCGTTTCAAACCAGATGGTTCAAAATTCTTCTAAAAGTAGTCCGGAAAAATTCGGGCAATTATTTTTTCTTAAAGGAAAAGATCAAATTCAGACAGATCTCGCGAATGCCGGTGATGTTGTTTGCGCGGCTAAATTAAAAGATACAGATACGGGAGACTCTCTTTCTGAAGACAAAAAACCTGTAAAGTTTAAAAATATTAAGTTTCCGGAACCTGCTATAAGTTTTTCGATAAAACCAAAAAGCCGGTCAGATGAAGATAAAATCTCCGGGGTACTTGTAAAACTTATGGCGGAAGATCCGACTTTTAAAATGGTGTTAGATAAGCAAACTCATGAACTTGTTATTTCCGGGATGGGAGACATGCATCTTAAAACAATTGTGAATCGGATGAAAGACCGATATGGGGTGGAAGTTGAAATCGGAACTCCAAAAGTCGCGTATAAAGAGACAATAAGCGGTAATGGCGATTCAAAGTACAGGCACAAGAAACAATCCGGAGGCGCCGGGCAATTCGCGGAAGTGTGGCTCCGGGTGGAACCCCTTGAAAGAGGCGCGGGATTTGAGTTTGTCGATGAAGTTGTGGGAGGCGCGATACCTAAACAATTTGTTGGAAGTTGTGAAAAAGGTGTAAAAAACGCTATGGCAGATGGGACTGTAGCAGGTTACCCACTAATAGACGTAAAAGCTACGGTTTATGACGGCAAAACGCATCCTGTAGATTCTAAAGATATTGCGTTTCAAATAGCGGCCGCGCATGCTTTTAGAGAAGCGTGCGCGAAAGCAAAACCTGTTCTTTTGGAACCCATAATGAACGTTGA
The DNA here is from genome assembly GCA_018814505.1 of Candidatus Omnitrophota bacterium. GTDB lineage: Bacteria > Omnitrophota > Gorgyraeia > Tantalellales > Tantalellaceae > JBDRNE01. Next base: position 4,317 of record JAHIZQ010000282.1, on the reverse strand, counting down.
ACTTACCGTGCCGGAAGAAAATATGGGAGATATTACCGGTTCCTTAAGTTCTCGTCGTGGCCGGGTGCAGGGAATGGATTCAGAAGGCGGACTGCAGTTACTCAGAGCGCAGATTCCTTTAGAAGAAATGTATAAATACGCGAATGAATTAAAATCACTTACCGCGGGAAGAGCAACTTATACAATGAGTTTTTCGCATTATGAAGCGGTTCCGTCTAATGTTGCTCAAAAGATTATCGCGGAAAGCAAAAAAGCTAAGGAAGAAGCACATTCACATTAATGGTTAGCCGGTGTACCGGTTTGATAGCATAATTGGTGTTAATTTATTATAAAAACTTGTTTTGGTATTAATTGAAAAGTAGTCCGTGCCACTTGAGGTAAATGTGCGTAGCACATTTACCTCAAGTGGCACGGACATTAATTCGACCAGACAACTTATGCTCTTTTTCAGTCGCATAAGGTGTGGTCTCATTAAGGAGAAAGTAATGTCCGGACATTCAAAATGGGCGAGTATAAAACATAAAAAAGGCGCGTTAGATGCTAAGCGCGGGAAGATATTTACCAAATTAATCCGTGAAATAACTGTAGCGGCCAGAGAAAGCGGCGGGAATCCTGATGCTAATCCACGTTTACGTTTAGCCATTCAAAAAGCCAAAGATGCTAATATGCCGGCAGACAACATAGAGCGCGGGATAAAAAAAGGAACAGGTGAACTTGAAGGCGTTTCTTATGAAACAGTTTCTTTTGAAGGGTATGCTCCGGGAGGCGTGGCTGTTATTGTTGAAGGTCTTACGGATAACAGGAACCGTACTACTAGTGAAGTTCGCAGTATTTTTACTAAACGCGGAGGAAATATGGCCGGGGCTGGATCTGTAGCTTTTCAATTTGAAAAAAAAGGTATTTTTCTTATAAGAAAAAAATCTGCTAGTGAAGAGGAACTCTTAAATGTGGTTTTAGAGTCCGGAGCGGAAGACCTCACTTTAGATGAAGATTTTTTTCAAGTAATTTGTGCCATGCAGGATTTTGATAAAGTAAGAACAGCTTTACTTGAAAAAAAGGTAAAGCTTGAATCCGGAGAGTTAAGTATGATTCCCAAAAACAGCGTTAAAATTGAAGACGCGGAAACCGCTAAAAAAGTATTAACGCTTGTGGAAGATCTTGAGGACAATGATGATGTTCAAAATGTTTATTCGAATTTTGATATTCCTGATGAGGTTTTGAAACAAATAGAAAATTAGACATAAGTTCAAGTATAGGAATTTCAATGTTTGTAAAATTCTTAGTTGTTTGTTGCATTCGTTCCTCAAAATGACGTCTGCTGTCATAATGGAGGGAAGGAGCTCTGCGACTGAGTCGAAGGATCTAATTAAAAGTATGATTGTATTGTAAAATCCAATAGGTTGCGTTTTCTTATGAGAATTTTAGGTGTTGATCCGGGATTATTGAGAACAGGATATGGGGTAATCGAAACGCAAACCGCGGATCAGGTAAAATTTATTGAAGCCGGGGTAGTAAGAACCAGTTCCTGTCAGGGGATTTCCCAACGTTTATTTGTCATCTATAAGAATCTGGAAGATATTATCGCGACGCATAAGCCTTCGGTTATTGTCTTAGAAAAGCTTTATTCGCATTATAAACATCCAAGTACGTCTATACTTATGGGACACGCAAGGGGAGTAGCCTGTTTATTGTGTGGTATTAATTCTATAAGCCTTGTTAATTATTCCGCGACGCATATAAAGAAAGCCGTTACTGGTAACGGCAGGGCAAGTAAAAAACAAATTCAGCGCATAGTTAAGACGCTTCTGAATCTACAAAAACTACCAGAGCCTTTTGACATAAGCGACGCGCTTGCGATCGCGCTTAGTTACGTGTATATAGCTAAAAAATGACAAATAACAAAATTCAAATGACAAATCAAAGATTAAAAAATATAGGTACATAGTAGATCCCGGATATTGCGATTTCATCGCAATTCCGGGAAGACAATTTGCGCAATTAATTAACGTAGTTGGTATAATGACAAAGAACAAAGCACAAATGACAAAAAAGATAATATGTATCGATGGTATAGACCTGGATTTTGTTGAGTTATGAAATATTGCGTATGCGTATAAGGAGAATAATAGATATGCAGACAATTCTATCTGAATTTAAAGGATCCATGGAAAGAATTAAAAATAATTTCGTACTTAGTTTTTTAACTATTAATTTTATAAACCAGAGGCCATTTAATAATGATGTTGTGTTGCCTATAGAAGAATTTTCTCACAAATTTATTACTGCTAGAGCTCTTAACTCTTTTGACGTTGATGGTATTCAAGAATATGCTAATTCAATAAGAAGACATTTTTTGAATGATATAGTTATTGTATATGAAAGATATTCAATGTTAATGTTTGTGTCTCATAAAAATAACAGATGTCGAATAGAGCCATGTTTTATAAGCGACTCAAATGTCGGTGCCCATAATTTTGAGCAGGTTTCAAAAGTTTATTCGCAAGATGATATGACATTTTTAATACAATTAAGAAGATTAAGAAACTGCATTGTTCATTTTAATGGAATGTATTCTTCTACAAATGTGTTAGATTATGTTTTTGGCACACAAAAGTATGAGTCTAAGAGGAATGAAGGAAATAAGATTTCTATTGAGTTTGATAATATTCTATGGATATATGATAAACTGATGAATATAATTGAATGTGGGAATGATAGTTATTTTAAGAACTATAGCATTAACAAGATCTCTGCATGACCTCCTAATTAATTTATCATTCTCGCTTAAAACTTGCGAGGATAAGCTTTGATCTTTGAGATGGAGTAACATATTGTGATAGCCCTTGGATTGGAACAATAGATTTTTCGACTCCCTTTGGTCGCTCAAAATGACAAGGAGAGGGTTTTGCTAGAACCAGGTGATGTTCTCCAGAGTTATCTTGCAAGTTCGAGGCAAGTTCTGTTTTGATTTGGCTAAGACGGAACTAGGGTTCCATAAAACGCGCAAAATGTCATCCTGGAGCGGAGTCCCGTAAGGGGCGTAGTCGAAGGATCTGAAAAAGTTAAAAAACAAAACATTTTTATTTGTTGTTTTGATTTTTAATTTTCTGTACAACATATATGTGCGACATACGATGTAGGACATACGGAATAAAAAGGCTGGTATTATGATTTCAAGAATAAATGGAGTAATTAAGGATAAAAAAGACGGGGTTCTTTTGGTCGGAGCGGGTAACATATGTTATGAAGTTTTAGTTCCTATAGCGGTGATGAAAACGATTGAAAAGAATTTGTTGACGGATAATTCTTGTAGTGGTAGTGGGGCTGATGAAGATGTTTTAAAAGATCAGATTGAACTAGTTACCTATCATTATTACCAGATGGAGCCTTCACGTGCGGTTCCGGTTTTAATAGGTTTTTTGAACGGTGTTGAAAAAGAGTTTTTTGAAAAATTTATTTCAGTTTCCGGGGTAGGTCCAAAAGCGGCTTGTAAGGCGCTTGCTGAGCCTTTTTCAAAGATAGCGGACGCTATTGATTCGGGTGACGTTATTTTTTTAAAAAAACTTCCTGGTATTGGTGAACAGCGAGCTCGGCTTATAGTTGCTAAACTTCAGGGCAAGGTTGGCAAATATGGATTAATACAGGATAGAATAGAAGCTTTCCCGATGGAGAAATACGGAAACATAAAAAATGAAGCGCTTGAAGTTCTTTTGCAGTTACAATACAAGAAAAGCGAAGCAGAGGAAATGATAAAAAAAGCCTTAGAACGCGACCCTGATTTGAAAACAAGTGAGGATTTGTTGAATCAGGTGTATAAGGGGAAACTGACAAAAGAGTAGCAATATGAAAAGTGTTTTTATTTGCGGTTGAATACATAAAACAAGAGATATTGGTTTATGTGGTAGGTTTATTTCATTTTGTTATTGTTTGGAAAATAGTCCGGCCACGTAGGATTTGAGGCAAATTTGAGTGGCATATTTACCTCAAGTGGCTCGGACATTAATTCGACTAATGTTTTTAGAACACTTCGCGTTTTGAAAACAAAGTCTCATTAAGGGGTATAAATGGAAGAAATCGGTCGTGAAAAGTTTATAAATGAGAATGATGGCCTCGTCGGCCAATGTGAAACGGAAGAAGATGTAATAACAAATCTTTCGCTTCGTCCGAAACTACTTAAAGATTTTATCGGGCAAGAGATGGTGGTAGACGCAATGGATATAGCTCTTCAAGCGTCGCTAAAAAGAGACGAACCTTTAGAACACTTGCTTTTTTCGGGCCCTCCGGGACTCGGAAAAACTTCGTTGGCGCATATTATTG
>JAHIZQ010000281.1 GCA_018814505.1 Candidatus Omnitrophota bacterium | reverse complement strand
TCATTAGTTCCGGTGGCGCAACTGCCAAAGAGAACTATCTTATAACAATATGGTTTGATCTTTTCTGTGATCGCTCTGATTGTCATTATGTTTTCAAAAATCTTAAATTGTCTGAGCACAATGCTATCGAAATTAGCTCTGTAAAGAAACAGATTCCCTTTTTTGTCACGGGTTAAAATGTCCATTTTTAACAGAAACCGCAAAGCTTGGTTGGTAGATCCTTTGCTGGAAGAAGTCCATTCTGATATTTCTTTCGCGGAAAAAGTTTCAACCGGACGAAGTGAAAGAAAAGAAAGAATCTTTAAAGGTGTAAAATGGTATAAATGCTTTTCGTATTGATTGTTCATTATATTGTCCTCATTGTTCATTATAATGAACAATCAAAGGAATGCAAATGTTTTTAAACTATTTAATTCTAAAAACTTCCTTTTAAAGTTTTTTCTTCAAGTTCTTTTATTTCTTTTTTTAAGGCTTCGGGCAATGCAAGAATATTGACGTCCATGAACCCTCTTATGATAATCGATTGGGCTTCTTCGGCTGTCATGCCCCGAGAACTTAAATATTCTATTTCTTCTTTACTGATTTTGCCAATCGCCGCTTCGTGAGACAAATCAACATCGCGAAAAACTGTTTCAAGTTCAGGAATAGCGTGTATCGCGCCGCGCTCGGAGACAACTAATCCCCTGCATTCCAAATGCGCCTTCACGTTTTTTGCCACGGCTTTTAAGTCTCCCCTCGCGACGACTTTTCCGCCCAGGCTCACGGCTCTTGAAATAATTTCAGCTTGCGTGTTCTCTTTTTGAAAAATAACCCTCGCTCCAATATCCTGCAAAGTTTTCGGATGTGATAATATTAACGAATTAAAACTCGCGCGAGCATGTTCTCCTTGTAAAACAGCAGTTGGATACATAACAATTTCTTTAACGGGCTTAAGACACACATAGTTTGAAATAAAACTCGCGTTTTCATCAACAAAAGCAATGCTCATGGGCCTGGCGGAAATATCTTTTTTCCAGGAATGTATCATCGTAAAATTTAAATATCCGCCTTTTTGGACATAAAACTCCGATATCCCCAAATGAAAACTTTCTTCTGCCGCGCGACTCGCGGCGCATCCTGTAATTATGTACGCTTTTGCCCCCGCTTCCACAATTATAACGTTATGCACTTTTTGTTTAAAACCTTGTTTTTTAAGAAAAAGGCAGGCCTGAATAGGGAGCTCTACCGTATGCCCTTTTTTTACGCGGATAAAATATCCGCCATTAGTGTTTTGAGGATACTCTTTGTTCAAAGCTTTGAAAGCCTTACCGTAATATTTGCGCATGTTTTTCTTTTTTTCTAAAGCCTCTTCTATCCGCATTATCTCTATCCCGCACTGAAGACTTCTGGAAAAAAGCACATCATTATCTTTCTGCAAAAAACTTGCCGAACGCGTTTTTTCCGTAAAATCCATCCCTGACGACGCGGCTTTTGCCATATCATCTTTACCCAAAATCTTATCGGTATCAATTTTTACCATGGCACTCCCTGCAATGTTCGTATCCCTCTTCTTTAATCTCTTCAAACATGTCTTTCGGGTTCTTGCCCGAGCACCAAAGTTCGCCGTCTATTAGTAAACATCCGCTTTTAGCCTTGATATAGTCCAGGATATACCCCGTATGCGTTATTATTAAAGCTGACTTACGTTTATCCGCGAGATATTTGTTCAAAACAGCGCCCATTATGGAAATGTTTTCTATGTCCACGCCCGATTCCGGTTCATCCAAAAGAAGCAAATCTGCTCCCTGCAAGGCGAGCTGAAAAAGCTCGGAACGCTTCATTTCTCCGCCTGAAAAACCTGAGTTTATATCACGCTCTAAATGCTCTTCAAGAGAAAGCTCTTTTGCCAGACGTTCAATTTTGTTATTATCCCCGCATAAATATTCTGAGATTTGGGCAAGCTTTACGCCTCGAACCTTTGGAGGATGCTGAAACATTATTCCCGCGCCGAGCTTTGCCCTTTCATCAACAGAAAGCCCATTTACTTTTTTGCCGTTCACAATAATTTCGCCTTTTGTCACCTTGTATCCTTCAAACCCCATAACAGCCTTTATTAAAGTTGACTTACCGCTTCCGTTGGGCCCAAAAAGCACCATAATGCCGCCTGATGAAATGCTGAGATTTATGTTTTTTAAAACAGGTTTATTCTCAACTTCAACAAAAAGATTTTTAAGTTCAAGCATATATTTTTTCCTAAACACGGAAGAGGCATGCCTCTTCCCTACAAAAAAAACAATGCAACCACATTGTTAGCACAACTAACAATCAGCAGTGTTTTATAACTTTACCCGTAGTTTTTATTTCTTTAGGCTTATGATCCGGCTGGTCAGCAAAATGTTTAAGTATCCGTTTAAGGTCGCCTATAAGAAGATCTGCCATATCTTTACTAAACCCTTCCTTTACAACTATGCGTAAAACCGCGACACTAGTATCGTTTTCCGGAAGCGTATACGCTGGGATTAACCATCCTCTGTCACGAACCATCTCCGATATATCAAAAACCGTAAAATTCGTTTTTTCTTTAAGCTTAAAAGCAAACACGGGAATGTCACTTCCCTGAGTTAAAAGCTCAAACGGACCCAGTTTCGATATTTGGTCCGACAAATACAACGCCGTATTACGCGCTGACTCCATAATCCGCTTATACCCTTTTTTACCTAATCTTAGAAAATTATAATACTGCGCGACAATTTGGTTTCCGGGACGCGAAAAATTAAGAGCGAAAGTTGGCATTTCTCCACCAAGATAGTTAACTTTAAAAACCAAGTCTTCCGGAAGTTCTGACGCTTCGCGCCAAATAATCCATCCAACGCCGGGATATACTAACCCATATTTGTGGCCGGAAACATTTATGGATTTTACCCATTTAAGCCTAAAATCCCATTTAAGTTTCGGCTGGATAAATGGCGCCACAAACCCACCGGATGCCGCGTCTACATGTATAGGAACGCACCAACCGGTTTTAGTGTTTAATTTTTCAAGCGCGTCATTCATTTCTTTTATAGGCTCATACTGGCCCGTAAAAGTCGTGCCCAGAATACCCGCGACTCCTATTGTGTTTTCATCAACACGTTTTATCATTTCCTCGGCGTTCATAACATACCGATTGCCTTGCATCGGCACAAAACGCGGTTCAACATCCCAGTATCGGCAAAATTTATCCCAACAAACCTGAACGTCTACTCCCATAACCATATTAGGATTATCCGCTTTTTTGCCTTTAGCTTTCATTCTTTCTCGCCATTTCCATTTAAGGGCCATTGCGCCAAGCATAACAGCTTCGGAGGAACCTATAGTCGAACACCCGCAACTTTCAGCCCCTTCAGGCGCGTGGTAAAGCCTTGAAAGCATATTCACGCAACGTAATTCAAGTTCAGCCGTCTGCGGGTACTCGTCTTTATCTATCATGTTTTTGTCGAACGTCTCTGACATTAACTCTCTCGCTTCAGGCTCCATCCATGTAGTAACGAAAGTCGCGAGATTGAGCCTGGAGTTGCCGTCTAGCATAAGTTCGTCATGAATAAGGTTATACGCGATCCGGGGGAGCATTTCTTCTTCAGGCATTTCATATTTTGGCACGGTTCTATTCATTTCACGCGCTCCATACGTCGGGACAAGCACTCTTTCCCCGTTAGTTAACTTTTCTAGTTTCATTTTCTTATGTAGCATCTAGTTCCTCCCCTGTTTTTTTCTCATTTTCCAATCGGGTTTTCTTAGCTGGAATATCAAGATAGGCGTACAAATAAAGATTAAAATCCCTATCGCGAGAAACCAGACATAAAATGCCGGGCTTCCGGTTTTTAACTGCGCGGGCGGGAAAAAGCCGACAATTATCGCGAATAAAGCCCCTAAAATGCCTACGCCCGATACAAACCACATCCCAAAATTACCTCCGGGAACTCTGTAAACGCGTTCGACATCAGGTTGTGAGTAACGAAGCCTGATCGCTGAAGCAAAAAGCATTATATACATAACGAGGTATAAAATCGCGGTAAGCGCGGTCAAGAGAAAAAACGCGCTACTTACGTTAGGCATCAAAAGATACAGCATAGAAATAATTGTTACAACCGCGCCTTGAATTAGTAAAATGCGCGTAGGAACGTTATTTTTATTTCTGCGTTCCAGAAAAGGCGGCAAATCTCCGTCATAGGCGGTAGCAAAAAGGCCTTTACTTGGTCCTACTATCCAGGCTGTGACTCCGCCCATCGCGCCAAACGCCATGAGAAGACCCAATACCGGAAGCATCCACCCTATGCTAAAACTATCCAAAAGATCTTTCACGCCTTGCATTATGCCCGCCGTAAGGCTAATTTTACCAGCCGGCAAAACAGCCGCGATTGCTAAAGAACTAAGAGTAAAAACCGCGAAAATTATAAAAGCAGAGATAAATATTGCTTTTGGATAATCCTTTTTGGGGTTTTGAACTTCCCTGGCGTGTACCGCGGAAACTTCCATGCCGGCAAACAAAAGAACTATTCCCGCAAGAAACGAAATATTACCGGCGGATTTAAAATTCGGAAGTATACTTTGAGAACCCGACATAAACGCTAACGGATTCCCCATAATCCACCACAAAAGCCCAAGTGTTATAATTACTATCGCCGGAAAAAGCGTGCCTCCTATAACACCAAAAGTTGTCACCCAACCTGATGTTTTCATACCCCGGAAATTAAAAAGTGTCGCGATCCAATAAACCCCAAGGATAACGACAACGTTATAAACTTTACTGTACGCGAGACTTGGGTTCAAAAAAAGATATGCCAAAGCTCCAGCGGCAAAAGCCAAGACAGTTGGATACCAAATAACGTTTTGTATCCACTGAAGCCAAATTGCGACAAAGCCCAATCTTCCGCCAAAAGCCTCTTTCACCCATCTATAAACTCCTCCTCCTTCGGGCCAACCAGTCGCGAGTTCAGCTGAAACTAATGATGTCGGAACTAAGAATATAAGCATGGCAAACCCAAGATAAAAAAACATTGAAAGGCCTTCCTTTGCCATCATGGGGATACCTCGTAAACTCATTATGACAGCTACATTCATCATTGCCAAAACAAAAACGTTTAACTTATGCCCTTTCCCCGTTTTCTCTCCCTTCATACGCAAACTCCTTTTGTTTTAACTCGCTTAAATATGATTCTGCCAAATATGCCCCTATTTGCTACACGGAGAACACTTTTCAATCGGCAGGGTAAAAATAAATTTACTTCCTTTGCCGCGACTGCTTTCCACCCAAATTTTGCCTTTATGAAGTTCTATAATGTCTTTCGCTATTGAAAGGCCCAGCCCCGTACCGT
>JAHIZQ010000280.1 GCA_018814505.1 Candidatus Omnitrophota bacterium | reverse complement strand
CGGGTTCTCTCTTTGCAAAAGGGAGAAATTAATATGCCAGAGTGGAGGGCCTTGCGTCCTCCCGTAATGGTTAACCATAGAAGGTATAGAATGGAAAAAAGTAGCACGAGTATTAAAAAAGGAAAAATTATTTCTGTAAAGGGACCGATTGTTGAGGTCTCGTTTCAGGAATCGGAAGAAATGCCCTCAGCGTACGAAATAGTAACCGCCGAGACAGTTGACGGGCATAAAGTTGTTATGGAAGTTATTGAACAACTGGCCGGTCAAGTTGTGAAGTGTATGTGCCTTACTTTAAATGTGGGATTACGGCGTAATTCTCCTGCTCTCGCACAGGGCAGAGTTATTTCGATGCCTGATTCAGCAGACTGTTATGGAAGGCTTATGAACGCGTTTGGCGAACCTTTGGATAATAAAGGACCAATAAAAGAAACTCGTCCCAAAGTTTCGATAAGGCGTAGCGTTAAGCGAAGCAAGAACGAAGTTATTCTTGGGGAAAAAAGGGAATATAGAATAATTGAAACAGGCATAAAAATATTGGATCTTTTGTTTCCGTTTGTTGTGGGTTCCAAAACCGGCATATTGGGTGGTGCCGCGCTTGGAAAAAGTGTTTTAACCTTGGAAATTATACATAATGTTGTAAAAAAAAGAGGGGCTTCTTGTGTTTTTACCGGAGCGGGAGAACGTATCAGAGAAGGGAATGAATTGTATTTGGAAATGGAGGAAACCGGGATTTTAGACAGGGTTGCTCTAGTTTTTGGGCAGATGAATGAATCTCCCGGGGTAAGGTATGAAGTTGTTTTTAGTGGTGTAACCGTAGCCGAATCTATGCAGGAGAAAGGCGAAGACGTAATATTTTTTGTTGATAATGTTTTCAGGTTTACGCAAGCAGGCGCGGAAATTTCCGCTCTTATGGGAAGAATTCCTTCAGAGACGGGATATCAGCCAACACTTGTTTCAGAGGTAAGTGAATTCCACGAAAGGATACGTTCCAGTGCGGCTTCTTCAATTACGGCTGTTGAAGCTGTTTATGTGCCGGCAGACGATTTAACTGATCCTGCCGTTGTTACGATATTTTCACATTTAGATTCTATAATTGTTCTTTCACGTGAACATGTACAAAAAGGGCTTTACCCCGCGATAGACCCGATACTTTCTTCTTCTTCGTTTCTAGATCCCGCGATAATCGGCGAAAGACATTTTAGAATTGCTAATGAAGCAAAAAAAGTGTTCCAAAAACTTGAAGAACTTCAGAAACTTGTCGCGGTTGTGGGCACGGACGAACTTTCTTTGCAGGAAAAACTTATTTATGAACGAGCGCTTAAACTGCAGAATTTTTTTACTCAACCTTTTTTTGTAGCAGAGAAGTATACAGGGAAAAAGGGGCAGTTTGTCGAGTTGGAAGATACTTTAAGCGGTTGCGAAAAGATAGTTTATGGCAGAGTGGATAATGTTCCAGCAGAAGATTTTTATATGATAGGTGAATTGGAAGCGTAATAACGGACAAACCCTTTAAGAAAAAGGAATGATATGGAAAAGCTAGGAGAGATTTTATTAAAAATGGGCGCAATTGATGAAAAGCAGTTAAGCGCGGCACTGGTTAAATGCCAAAAAACTGGCGAGATTTTTGGAAAAGTTATTCGTGATTTGGGTTATGTCTCAGAAGAACAACTTTTGTCAGGGTTAAGCCAACAGTTTAATATTCCCTATTATCCTACTTTAAGAGAAATTGAAATACCGGACAGCGTTGTGAAAGCAATACCTGTAAAATTTGTGTGGCATTATAAATTTATGCCGTTAGCTATCAAGGAAAATGTTTTACAGCTTGCCATATCAGATCCTTTGGAGATATGGTCAACAGAAGACATTAAACTGCTTCTAGGTTATACCGCGGATATTGTTTTAGCCCCAAGCAGTGAAATTATGGAAGCGATTCATAAATATTACGGAGTAGGCGCTGAAACAGTGCAACGTATACTTGAAGAAAAAGAACCCTCAAAAGAAGAAAAAATAGAAACAAAAGTTGAAGATATCGAGAAAACCGCGGGCGGAGCTTCGGTTATTAAACTAGTAGATCAGATTTTAATGTCGGCAATAAAATCAAACGCGACGGATATTCACCTTGAAGCCTATAAAAGCAAAGTTAAGATACGGTGCCGGGTGGATGGAATTTTGTATGATTTAGCTTTACCGTCGGACATTAAACTTTTATATCCGGCAATTGTTTCTCGAATAAAGATAATATCGGGTTTGGATGTTGTTGAAAAAAGAATTCCGCAGGACGGAAGAGTTAAAATAAAGTTTCATGGTTCGGAAATAGATCTTAGAATCTCAGTGATTCCTGTCGCGCATGGAGAAAACATCGTTATAAGGATCTTGCCCAGTGAAATGGTTTTTAAAGTGGAAGAACTAGGTTTTTTTAAAGACGATTTAGAAAAGGTTCAAGCTGTCATACATTTGCCCATAGGAATTATATTTTTGGCCGGGCCTACGGGAAGCGGAAAAACTACTACTTTATACGCGTGCCTGTCAGAGATAAAGTCATCTGATACAAAAATCATAACAGTGGAAGACCCCATGGAATATGAGATGGACGAGATTATGCAGATACAGGTTGCTCCGAAAGTTGGGGTAACATTCTCAAGTTCTTTAAGGAGCATTTTGCGGCACGATCCGGATATTGTAATGATAGGAGAGGTTCGGGACATGGAAACAGCGGAACTCGCCGTAAGAAGCGCGTTAACCGGGCACCTTATTTTTTCAACAATACATACTAACGACGCGACGAGCGGTGTAGCCCGGCTAGTGGACATGGGAGTGGAACCGTTTCTTTTGGTTTCGGCGGTAAAAGCGTTTATAGCGCAAAGGTTGGTTCGCATAATTTGCGATAAATGTAAAACCGAATATGATATAAAAGACATTGCTAGTAAACAGAATATTCCGGTTAAAAAATATTATAAAGGCAAAGGGTGCGACGCGTGTCGATACACCGGATATAAAGGAAGAACAGCTATCCATGAGGTTTTTATTATGGATAATGATATTCAGGAAATGGT
>JAHIZQ010000279.1 GCA_018814505.1 Candidatus Omnitrophota bacterium | reverse complement strand
TTGAAACGGTGTTTTCAAGTTTCATTTTTACCTCCGTTTTTCCGAAGTAGATTGTAACAGTAATACAGGTTTTGTCAAGAAAATTTAGCTTTTAACACCAGTTCTATCTGTGATTTAACCTCCCGCTCCCGAATGACTTGATCGGAAATCCAAAGCACATCATTAAGAACTGCCACAACATAGAACTCATGTTACAACTACCGCTTCAAAAGTAAAAAAGTTCAAGCTTTTTCTATTACCCTAAAATCCGTTTTAACTGCTTCGGAAAACTTCCCGCCGGTTAAAGCGTCTATATAGGCTGTAGCTTCGTGCAGTTTCTGCAAATTCTTTAAAAAATCTTGCATTCCGCGGCCATGTATTTTATTCATGTCTTTTTCCATTTCCTGTATATATAGGAGAAGCTTTATCCTCTCAAAATATAACCGTGTCACTTCTTCTAGAATATCTTCTCTAAGCTGAACCATTAATTTGCTCCTGACATCTATGCTGGTTTGAGCGTCATTCCAGATTAAGTCCGAAAAATCCCAACTAAGACTACAATCCCAATCATTGTCTTTTTCCTTCGGACCGTTTACGACATAAGCCGTAGTCGCGCTTTTGTATATTTCAACATTATCCCCTATTGATTCTGAAAAACCAATTGAAAATTTTGGAAGCACCGCCTTCCATCTTACCGAATCCCGCCACTGTTTAATTTTGTCATTACTTACTTCCGCGTAGTCAATTGCCATTTTCTGGACGTCTTTTATCGAAGGCGTATACAATGCTTCTAACTGGCGTTTCTTTTCCAAATTATCCGGGATAAATAGTAGATTTTCGAACCTGATAAATTCTTTATAGAGATTCTTATCAACAGCAACCCACAAAAACATACCCTTTATTGTATCTTTCTGAATATCAAAAAAGGATATCTTCCCGGGTAAGCTTTTTTCAAAAATTAACTTCCAGGATTTTGTTTCAAAATTGTATAGAAAAACTTCGTCATCCGATGCAACAAAAACATACCGTCCCTCGCAAACAAGACGCTTCAAGCCGTGTAAAGGCAAACCCGCAATGCTAAGATCCTCTTTCAATCTGCCGCTGTGCCCTAAAACATGTATTCCTTTTACATCCAAAATAACCAGACTATCATTTTCAAACAAACTTATGTCTTTAATCGATGTTTCCATTACATCCATTTCATTTAATTCCGAAAATTCGTTTTCAAAACTATCGTTATCCTCTTCGCTAAAATTCTTTCTACTGAAAAGGCGAATTTCATCCCATTTGTTGTTTTCAATATCCATAATGAATACACTGCCTGCACAAACCCAAAACAAAGATCCGCCGTCAACCAATACATTTTTAATATCCCCTTTTAAAAACCTTGGACCTACTTTTTTCTGTCCATTTTCATCAATCTTATAAAAACATTTATGTGACCAGGCTAATAATCCCCACTCATTTTCGTCTTTATTAAAAAACGTTATCCCTGCTATATCCTTAATTCTGGATAACCGTTTCCAATTCAGCTCAAACTTATCTGATTTATATATGCCTTTTTTACAAAGTATGAAGACATATTTATTTGTAACAACTATATCCTGAACCTGAAAAACACCAGGCGGTAAAAATATTTTCTGCCATTTGACGCCCGCGTTACTTGTCCAATACATTCCCTCTTCTGTTCCAATGTAAAAATCAGCTGTTCCCTGAACATTTTCAAAGCACAAAATACTGCCGTTTATAACGGGCGACATGTTTTCCCCTACGACCGATTCTAAAGCAAAAACCTTTAATACTAACAAATTAGTCACCAAAAATAATATTATTACCGCTATAAACCGTTTTGATTTCATGCAAATCATCTCCTTTGTCTTCAAAAAAGCTTTAAAAACATCAAATAAAGTTCAAACTTGACACATTCCAAATTTTTGATAAAATATATTTAGATAGTTGCCTTAAATCAGTTCTGATTTAAGGCCTAAGGCGGGTGAATATCCCCTATCCTCACCCGCCTTTTTTATTGTATCTTTATTTTATTTTTTGTCAACTATTTTTGCGCTTAAATGAAGAGGCCCTCTTGTAGTGTTGCTTCTTTTAGCAGAAAAATAATACGCCTAGCCATTCTTTTGTCATTTGTGCTTTGTCATTTTTCATTTGCTAGTTATACTTGTTTATTATGACCGAACTATCTTTTCCGGAAAATTTTATGTGGGGTGCGGCTACATCTTCTCATCAGGTTGAAGGTAACAATTTTTTCAATGACTGGTGGAAATGGGAACAAAATGGAAACACTCCAGCCTCTCTTATGGCCTGCGATCACTACACTAGATTCAAAGAAGATTTTCTGCTTGCCAAAAAATTGGGACACAACGCACACAGACTAAGTTTGGAATGGAGCCGTCTTGAAAAGCGTGAAAACGTTTGGGATCAAAATGAATGGAACCATTATAAATCAGTTTTAGATGAATTA
>JAHIZQ010000278.1 GCA_018814505.1 Candidatus Omnitrophota bacterium | reverse complement strand
TTAAAATATCCTGTTTTGTTTTTTTCGACATAACTTCTCCTCTTTTTTAAAATTTTTTGTTATGGTTTAACATGTTTTACTAAAGTTTCCTTCTATTCTTAAAATTTTACCAGCCACCAAATGTTTATACTTGACGCGCAAAAAAAAAAAAACGTTTCAAACGTATAAACGTTTAAAACGCCCTTGTTTCTTTTTGAAGCAGATACTAACAATGTATCTCTATAGTATTGATTAATACCGTCATTTAGATACCAACAATGTATCTCTACCCATACATACTTTATCTTACTAACAAAAGTAAAAAAGTCACAATAATGGTAACCCTTTTTTTTATTTTTTTATCCGATAGCCGGAGCCCCTCTTTCTCCCGTTCTAATTCGTATACATTCATACAAATCCAGGATAAAGATCTTTCCATCCCCGATTTTTCCAGTTTTAGCTCCTTTTATTATCGCCTTAACAGTAGCTTCTACGAAATCTTGATTAACAGCTATTTCAATCCTTACTTTTTTCAGAAGATTAACTTCATGCAAAACGCCCCTGTACATTTCAGAATAGCCTTTCTGTTGTCCACATCCAAGCGCGTTAGAAACCGTCATTTTATGTACTTTTGCCGCATATAGCGCTTCCTTTACATCCGGCAATTTATGAGGCTGTATCATCGCGATTATTAATTTCATTTTATACCTCCTCTTTTTTTATTTTGTCGTAAATATTTCAAATCCCGCATAGGATTCCATACCATGTTGAGTTATGTCTAACCCCTTTAACTCTTCTTCTCTCGACACCCTAAGCCCGCCGCTTAAAACATCAATAAGTTTAAAAACAACAAACATTATCCCGCTTACAAACGCAACTACGGTAAACACCCCTATTGCCTGAATGCCAAGCTGAAGAAATCCGCCACCGTGCGCTAAACCATCATTAGCCAGACCTAACGCCTTATGTCCAAATATGCCAACAGCCAATGTTCCCCAAATTCCATTCATAGCATGAACCGGTACAGCACCTACGGGATCATCAACATGCAGTTTATCCAAAAGTACCGTACCCAAAACAACAACAATACCGCCTATTGCACCTATAATAATTGCCTCATTCGGCATAACATAAGCACAAGAAGCAGTAATTGCCACCAGTCCCGCTAAAGCGCCATTCATTGTCATAGTAAGATCGGGTTTGCCAAATTTGTACCAGGCAAAAAACATACCGCTCAATCCACCAGCCGCGGCAGACAGATTTGTTGTCATCGCAACATGGGCAATTTGACTGCCATCTCCCACATGCAAGGTTGACCCCGGGTTAAACCCAAACCAGGCAAACCATAAAATGAGTGTCCCCAAAGACGCCAAGGTCATTGAATGCCCTTCTATCGCGTTGGCTGACCCGTCTTTATTATATTTCCCGATTCGGGGCCCGAGAATAAGCGTCCCAATCAACGCCACGCTTCCACCAAGTGCGTGAACAACCGTGGAACCCGCAAAATCCGCAAAATTTAATTTTGCGAGCCAACCGCCGCCCCATATCCAATGTCCCACTAAAGGATATACAAACGCTGAAATTATAAAAGAATACATAAGATACGCTTTAAAACGCATTCTCTCCGCGACGCCACCAGCAACAATAGTTGCCGCCGCGCCGCAAAAAACCGCATGAAATATCCAATGAGTATAAAGTGATAAATTTCCTTCACCATGAGCACCGATAAGAAACCATCCTTTTAACCCCATAAGTATGTTACCCTCACCAAACATTATGGCATATCCAAACATAAAAAACCCCATTGTCGCCATGCAAAAGTCCAAAAAATTGTTCATCAAAACATTACAGGTATTTTTTGTTCGAATCAAACCAGCTTCCAGCATACCAAAACCAGCCTGCATAATAAACACCATAAACGCGGCAATCATAACCCACAATGTATCAATACCCGTTTGACTGGCATATAAAGCAATATTATCCATTTTTTACTCTCCTTTCTTGGCATTAATATTCAATACTAACTTTTATTCCTCCATAAAACTCAGAACTATATTGTTTATCCAACGCCAATGAATAATTTACATTCGGCGAAAGAACAAAATATTTTAAAACTGTAACGGCTATATCACCTGAGAAAAGCAAATTACTGAAACTCCTATCATATCCCCATTGGCCGGCATTATAACCCGCGACAGTGCTAATTCCCGCATTTATATCTTTCGCCAACTCGGCGAAATAACTACCTCCAAACTCCCAATAAGAACCGGAGCCTGAATCAAAGTCGCAATAATATTTAACCATCGGTGTTAAACCAAAAGCAGTATATGAGAACCCCGCGTAAATTTCCTGAGAATCAAAAGCATTCCCGCTAAGATTAGGAAAAGTGTATAAGATATATCCCAAAGATATTTCCATTGGATCGAAAATTTCTGGAATTCCGATATCCACATTCAACTCATCCTTAACTGTTCCTACATTTAACGTATAATCAAACGTATAATCCCATTCCGTAAGCCTGTCTAAAAGACCCGCGTCATAATTGCCCCAAACGGAAAACTTAAAACCATTAAAGCCAAGTGACGCTCCCGGCTGAATAACAGCATTATCAACTAACGTCTGCCCCCGCCAGATATATTTTGTTTCAAAAGATGTTTCTGCGCTTATTTCAGGAACCCACTCGGGTTTTACTTTTTCATCCGCGAAAACTTCCATCTGTATAACAGTGTTATACAGATAAAAAAATGATAAACACATCAATGTTATTTTTTTTCCAATCTTCATAATGTTCCTCTATTCTTTTCCAGGCTTTCGGTTACATATTAAATTTTATTGATTTCAAAAACTTTATTTAAGAATAAAAGCTTTCTTAAATAAAAAAAAGACGTTCAATTTGCGTTACTCCTCTGCCATCTTGGCAACAAATTGGACGTCTCTGTCTAAATATATTACTTACTTTGCAATAAAACTCTAAAAAACAACCTGTTTTTCTTCAGCCTACTATGCTAATTATTTAACTAAACAACTCTGTCTTGAAACTCATCCGCTTAAATCTCGTACTTCCCTACTACTCAAAGTAACTATCAACTGCTTATGGTAACTCTTTCTTTTGATTTTTTCTGCCATTTCTCCGTTATACGCCTTTTAATCTTTATGACTCTAACATGTGAAATTCCTAATTTTTTGCCAATTTCCCTTATTTTATACCCCTGAAACAAAAGCGCGAAAACCTCTTCTTCTCTTTTTGTAATAACATTATCTTTTATTCCTTCAATGGCGATATTGGCATCTACATAAATATCCACTGATTTTTTAGAATCCGGCAAAAAATCTTTTAGTGTACAACCATTTTCATCAAGGGGTTTATCCAGACTGATAATTTTAATTTTTTTTCTTTGTTTCCTCAGATAATTTAGAACATGAAATTCACAGCCTTTAACTATATAGGCTTCGTTCATATCAACAGGCCTTCCATCCTTAAAATTACTCCAAAGATAAATACACATCTCCTGATACAGGTCTTCTTCGCCAAAAAAAAAACCGCGCCGATTTTGATACTTCGCTATTTTTTTTAATCTTGGCGCTATTTTATTAAACAATGTTTCAAAATCCATACTGCACCCCCTCTAAAAACAACAATGGCGTTTCTGCCTTTAATTGGGCATAAAACGCCATTGTTTAAAAAAAACGTCCTTTTTAACAAACTTTGTTTGTAAAAAAGGACATCCTTATCCTATTTTTTCCAACTTTGGAAAATAATGCTATAAAATAAAAAGGCGTTCTTTCGAACGCCACATTGTTCCTACGTCATAAATACAAACTTTGTATCTACGACAATTTGAGTATATCACAAAATATATTTGTTGTCAATCTAAATATCTTCTAAATATCTACTATTTTCTCGGTATTTTGTACAAAGTTCACACATTAAATTCCAAATTTTCCCCGGCTAAAGATTTGTCAAAACTACTATCAAACGGCTGTATCCATCCATTATTAAACCCCAATTCATTCATTCTGTTTATAACACTGTCATATTCTTCTCTAGCAATACGCCGGCAAAGTTCCTTATGTAACTTCGCGTTATACGCCGGATAATACTGGCTCATAACACTTAAATAAGTGCTACTGCCCATTTCCTTAAAAATAAACTCTAATGTTTCTTCTGTCCCGGAAATGTTGTTAGGCAATATCAAAAGCCGGATTATTAAACCCTTTTTTGCTATTTCTCCCACAGTTTTTAATTCACCTGCCTGCCGGTACATTTCTTTAACTATATTTTGGTTGTTTGCAACATATCCTTGAGTCTCAGAAAACTTTTCCGCCATTGCCTCAAATGAATAACGCATATCCGGTAGGTATATATCAACAAGCCCATCTAAAAGCTCTATCACATGCAAAGAATCGTATCCTCCAGTATTATAAATAATTGGGATATTCAGGCCTTGCGAATACGCGTAAATCAATGCCTCCACTATTTCAGGGATGAAATGCGTAGGGCTAACTAAATTGATATTGTTAACTTGTTTCTCCTGAAGTTTAAGCATAATATTTCCAAGGTTTTCCGCTGTCATTTCTTCCCCCGAATCAGAAGCACTAAATTTATAATTTTGACAATATACGCACCGCATACAGCACCCATTAAAAAATATTGCCCCAGAACCATTTCCCCCGGATAAAGGAGGTTCTTCCCCATAATGCGTCATATACCTGAACACAACGGGCCTGTCCCCGGACAAACAATATCCCTTTTGCCCTTTTAACCGATTTACCCCACATTTTCTAAAACACAAGTTACAATGTTTTAAGCAAGCTCTAAGCATCGGAGCAATTTCTTTCGCTAATTTGATCTTTTTGTGATTTTCAATCATAAATAAAAACCATAACAATACGGGCGAACCGATTGCGCGTTCGCCCATTATAAAACACCGTATAAAAGTTCCTATGCTACTGCGGAAATATAAAAAACATATATTTAATCTTTGATGAAAATTTTATGAATACCTTCCCCTATGCGTTTAGTATCTTTAACCGCACCGTTTATCGTTTCCCCACAACCGCTCAAAATAAAACTTAGGGCAAGTAATCCTGCCATCAAAACAATTTTTTTCATTCGAATACCTCCAAACTCTTACTTTTTCTAATCTTTTCCAGCCCTGTTCCCAATTGTCGCAATGTTTTCCAGTTTACCGTAACAAATCAACGTATCGTTCAATAAAAGTTCATCAGACGCATGTGGCGCGGGCAAAACACTAGATCCCCTTTCGATCGCTAATATTAATATATCTCGCTTGCGGAAAGAAGATTCAAAAAGCGTTTTACCTCTATCAATACAAAACTCGTTTAGTGTCACCTCGGCAATACCATACCCTTCCGCAAGGCGTAATATTTCTTCAACCGGACGCTTTGTGAAGGTAGAGCTTTTTATTAATTTCTCCTGTATCTTTTTGGTTAGTTTTCTTGTAATTTCTTTGTTCTGCGAAATTTTAATAATCAAAAGTACCGCTAGCAAAATAATACCTGTGTTCAACAAAATAGGAGTTATTCCCCTGTTAAAAAAAGAAAGCATTAATGTTGTAATCACTGAAACCAAACCGGCATTACCTAAAACCATCAAACCCATAATTATACGCCTCCGAATGTCGTGTCCCACTACACTTTCTGAATCTCTCGTAGTAAAACCCGTTCCGGTAAAAGCTGACAGCGCCTGAAAAAAAGCTTTTTTTTCATTGAGCCCCGTTAAATTTAAAGCTACCGCTGAAATTTTAACAATAAAAGCAGAAACAATAATAATAACAATGACAGGAATAACAAATATAAAATCCATGTATTATCCTCCCAAGTTGGGATATGAATGAACACAGTCAAAACACACGTTCAATCCAATTAACTTTTTTTCAAGTACATAGTTTAATTTTACACTAAAAATTTTTATTCTTCGTCCTCAAGCTCGCCTACTATTTCCTCTAGTATATCTTCGATAGTAATAACTCCCACAGCACGCCGTTTCTTATCAACAACAATTCCCATAGGCTGTTTTTTATGACGCAACCTCGTAAGTGCGATATCCAAGCCATCCTTTGCCCCGACATATACCGGCTCCCGGACAAAATCTTTTAAACTTTTTTTTGTTACAATTTCCGTACTAAAGAGTATATCATATATGTTAATTATCCCAATAATGTTATTTTTGTCGTTTTCGTAGGCCGGAACTCTCGAAAACCCTGTAAGAGAAACAAGACTTTTAAGGTTTTGCACATTATCGTCAACATTTATGGATGATACGCGAGAAAACGGAACCATAACCATATCTACCTCTTTTGTGCCCAAATCCAAAACTTTATGAATTAATTCAACTTCGTCTGCTTCTACCTCACCCGTTTCATACCCCAAAAGGAGCATCTTCTTTAAATCATTTTTGGTAAAAGTTAAATTCCACGCACTCACTCTCTTTCCAAAAGGCATAAGAAAAAATCTGGCTATTGAATTAACAACAATAATTATTGGATAAAACACTTTTAAAAAAACACCTAAAGGTTTTACAGTCTTTAATGCCCATGTTGTTGAAAATTGGCGCGCTATCATTTTCGGTGTAATTTCAGCAAATATCAAAGTCAATGGAACCATAACAGCTGTAGCCATTACCGGGGCTATTTTCCAGTCAAAATATTCAGCGAATATGCGTGTTGCGAGCACCGAAGAAACAATTACAGCCAAATTTGTACCGACTAAAGTCGCGCCAAGATAACTACCTTCTTCTTTTAACAAATTATCTACCTTAAGCGCGTATTTATTCCCTGAACTGGCAAGATGTTTAAGTTTAATTTTGTTTACGGTAGTAAACGCCATTTCCGAAGCTGTAAAAAAAGCCTGCATTAAAACCGCAAAAATAATAAATGTGATATATAACATTATCATGCTAGGGTTACTTCTTTCTTTCAATTGTCAATGTTGTAATTCGGTTCTTTGAAACATAATTTACAGTTAAAATAAACCCATTAATTTCCGTACTGTCTCCGGATTGGGGAATTTTCCCTCCTAAAAGGATCATGTAACCACCGATGGTATCCACTTCATCAGTATCTATATTCATGCCTATCTGATCATTGACTGCATCAATATGAGTTTGCCCATCGACTTCATATTTGTTTTGATCAATCTTTCTAATACGTGGTTTTTCATAATCCAACTCATCTCTAATTTCTCCTACAATCTCTTCCAAAATATCTTCAATAGTCACAATCCCGGAGGTAACCCCATATTCATCCGTAACAACCGCCATGTGCGTATTTTGTTTCTGAAGTTCCTGCAACAAATCATCAATCATCATGCTTTCAGGGGCAAAAAACGGTTTTCGGACAAGATCCCTAACCGGAACAGAAACATCTATAAGAAAATCCTTTGAATGGATTACTCCTACTATGTTATCAAGTGTGTGAATATACGCAGGAAAACGTGAATACTGGTTTTCTTTAACTACACTAACGAGATCATCTCGTTCCATGGTAAGGTCAAGAGCTACTATGTCTATACGCGGAGACATAATATCTGCCGCGTTTAGCTCTTTAAACTCAAGAATATTGTAAACCATGTCTGTTTCTTTTTCTTTTACAATGCCTTTTTTCTTACCCATCAAAAACAAAGATTTAATTTCCTGTTCGGTTATTTTTGGTTTTTCGACAACAACTTTTACGCCAAAACCGTTACAGATCATATTTGTTATAAAACTCAGAACTACGCGGATGGGCGTGAATACTTTTTCTAAAACTTTAATTGGATTTGAGGCAAAAAAAGAAATCTGATCTCTGTAGTATAACGCGAACATTTTTGGTGTAACTTCACCAAAAACAAGCACAACCATGGTTATAATGACAATTGAAAAACCCACACCTTTTTCACCCATACCACGGTAAAAATAATCCGTCAAAACCGCGCTTGCCGCGACATTAACCAGTGTGTTCCCTATAAGAATTGTAACAAGAAGTTTATGGGGGTTAGCTAAAAGAGACATTACCCGTTTAGAAACCGGTTGATTCATTTCCTCTATTTGTTTCAACCTAATCCTGTCAATAGATAAAAATGCGGTTTCTGAACTGGAAAAAAACGCGGAAGCGGCCAATAATAAAATGAAAATAATGATATCCACTGACTTATATGCAATAGTTAATTAAAAACGTATCCTTTCCACACGCTATATGCCCTTTTTTCACAACAGGCACTTAATGTGCCTTTATGAATATTTCACGACTTTGGATTACCGTTAATTCTGTCTGACCGTATCTTTCCCTGCTGTTACCGGCGCTGAAACAATACCAACGGTAGTAGAATTAATTGTTTCTCCTGTTTCTCTAACCGGCGTAGTAATTATTTCGGGGGCTTTTTTTGCGTCCCCGGTAAAAGTCTC
>JAHIZQ010000277.1 GCA_018814505.1 Candidatus Omnitrophota bacterium | reverse complement strand
GCCGATGCCGGAAGAAATTTTAGAAATTTTGACTAAATGTGCTTCAGATGAAGGTAAATTTTATGTTGGTATAACGGATTCTTTAAGGCAGAGTATAATGCAATGTGTATTCAATGTGGCCATGAAATTAGTTGAACCGAATATCGCACAAAAGGAGAATGCCTGGGCTTATGATGACGCTTTGAAAAATATTTTGTCAGATCAAACTCGTTCCAATTTACATGAAAGGATATGTGGAGTTTGGGGCGAAATAGAGAAAGATTTATTTTTTAACAATATAGCGCGGGATAATACAAAAAGTGAAATACTTACTAATATTGCAATTCATGAATTTTCAAAAAAAATCGAAAAATATTGTGAAAGGTTAGAAATTGATATAAAAACAGAAAATGGTTTAACTAAATACGGAAATTTATTATATGAGTTATGCCATATTTTTGATGTTTATAAGCAAGGCATAAATCGCTGTTTATTTGATAAGAAACGCGTTCCAAATACTCTAGAAAAAAAGGAGATTCTAAAAAAACGCGCGCTCATGGAGGGGTATCATTTTGAAGGCATTACAGATTCTTTGAGAAAAGATACGTTTAACATAATTTATTATTTGGCTTTAGATTTTTTAGAGCCCTATTTTGGGCTAAGAAAAAAAGCATACACTAAAAATGAATATCTTAAAAATGTTTTATTTGAAGAAAATAGTTCAACTTCCAGTTTGTATATAGCATTACAACAGGAATGGAAAAAAGTTGAAAAATGGCTGGATTTACAAAAAGCTAAATATGAGACTTCAATTGAACAATTAAAGATGAGAGATAAAGAATTAACTAGAAGCGCTATTTTGAAACTTTCACAAAAAGTTTTAAAATTTTGTGAGGAACAAAAAATTGACGTGGAAGATGAGACAAGTGAGGATGAATATTACCGTATTTTAAAAGGAACCTTTAGCATTTTTAGCATTTATAGAAATGCAATACACAAGTGTTTATTAACTAAAAAACGTATGCCGAATCAGGAAGAAAAAAAGGAAATTCAAAAAAAGAGGCATGTGTTCGCAGAAACTTATTTTGAAGGGGTACCAGAATTTTTTGGAGAATATATTCTGGATATTGTTTACGATTTAGCTTTGCAAATCTTGGAACCGCATATTGCTCTGGAGAAAGATGCTTACGTTAGTGATAAATGTTTAGAAAAGGTTTTAGATGATGATTATGGATTCAAAATTCGTGAACGTATCTGGAACGCGTGGAAACAAATAGGGAACTGGGTTCAGTCGAAAAGAAAGGATTTTGCCCCAAGTGTATTCAAAAAATGGAAACAAGAATTAAGTGAAACTGTTTATTCTTTTTTAGAAGAGGCTTTTGATATTATTCCACTTGATTACAGGTATAACGCTGTAAGTTGTCAGAGGCTTAGAAAATCTTTTAAAAATGAGTTTTTTGAGCAGAAAAATTTTGAATCAATAAATAAAGAAAAAATTGACACAATCGTTAATTATGTGGATGAAGTTTTTGGTTTTTTGGTCAAGGGGAAAAAATGTAAAGTTTCAAAAGTAAATTATGTTTCACATACTAGTGCTAAATGGTCTAAAAAATTGCTCAAAAGGATTTCAACGACTGAAGGGGGAATTTATTCAAAAGATATTGATAAGAACTTGACAAAACAGCAAGAAGGATTACTGTTAAAAGTTGTTTCTCCGCTAGCTCAGGAAGAAAAAGAAATTTTTCTTGAAATAAATCCCAAAACATATTTTAGGAATCCGCCTGAGAAGATTTATAGAGGGATAAGATTATGTCTTATGCCGTTTGTAGAAAAAGAGCAAGATCGCGAAAAATATTTTATAAATGTTGCGTTTTCCGGAACGAGGAATAATAGAGAGATATACGTTGAAACAGATAAAGACTCATTTTCTCTTACAAATTATTCAACAAAAGAAG
This sequence comes from Candidatus Omnitrophota bacterium, assembly GCA_018814505.1. GTDB lineage: Bacteria > Omnitrophota > Gorgyraeia > Tantalellales > Tantalellaceae > JBDRNE01. The sequence goes on along the minus strand of JAHIZQ010000277.1, from coordinate 4,656 downwards.
AAGTTAGAGATTTTCTTGGAAGTGTCGTTTGTGAAGTAACACGTACCGCGCCAAGTTTTGTTAAAGATACAATTTTCGAGAATATACCTGACTTTTCAAAATTAGATGAAAAGTCAGCGCTTATATTTTCACAAAAAGTTACGTTTGATAACGGGGTGGGAGCTTTATTGCCAAAACTGGCAAGAGCAGATATAAAACTGGGAGTTGTTGCCAAAACCGAAAAACAGAAAACAATAATAAGATATATAAACGAAATAGAACTTGCGGATGAGAAGAACAAGATATTTTTTGCTGAAACCGTTGCCGAAGTTGTATCTGAAATAAAAAAAGATACGCCTCGTTTTTATTATTTTAAGATAGATGAAGACGCTGAAGAAACTTTGCCTCGTAACGTTATTTTGGTTGATAAATTGACAGTAGAAAGAATTATTGCGGCAATTGGTAAAGCTTGCGGATTTGTGGATGAAAAGATGATGCCACTATACGAAGCGGCGCAAAAGTTCGCGCAAGCCGTGTAAGGGTTGACTGCAATTTTGGCTCTATTTACTTGATTTATGGGAGATTTATGGTATAATCATCCTACAACTTTGGGGTAAGGTGATTCTGCGAGTGGTTGTGCGGGAAATTCCTTAGCCGGCGGTGATTTTTGTTTTTAATACAAAAAAGCCCGCGAGATTCTTAAATAGAGAATCTGAATTCGTGTAAATCGAATGCCGACCGTAAAGCCGGGATGAGAAAAGTATGGTTAATATTTTATCATTCAAAAAGCCCTGAAGTTATTTTATCAGGGCTTTTTTTATGTACCATGTACCCAGGAGATAGCACAGTATACGCAAAGAAATAGGGGACTGTTTTTTAAATAACATAGTAAGGATGATGAAAGTGAAATTTAATACGATTGAGAGCATAATAAAAGATATTCGAAAAGGTAGAATGGTTGTGGTGATTGATGATCCTTCTCGTGAAAACGAAGGCGATCTTATAATGTCAGCAAATAAGATTACCCCTGAAAAGGTTAATTTTATGGCAAAGTACGGCCGGGGACTTATATGCGCGCCGATGGACGACGCTATTGCCGAAAGGCTTGGCCTGCATTTAATGTCAAGAGATATGCAGGATCCGTATAAAACGGCCTGGGCAGTTTCCGTTGATGCCGCAAAAGGCATAACAACCGGAATATCTACGCACGACCGAGCCCGGACAATAAAATTGCTTGCGGATGTCAAATCAACGGCAAAAGATTTTGTTAAACCGGGGCATTTATTTCCGCTAAGATCAAAAAAAGGCGGCGTTTTAGTGCGTGCGGGGCATACCGAAGCAAGTGTAGATTTTATGAAGTTGGCCGAGGAACCGGCTGTCGGAGTAATATGTGAAATAATGAATGATGACGGCACGATGGCGAGAGTGCCGGATCTTCTTAAATTTTCCGCCAAACACAAGCTTAAGATTTGTACCATTGAAGATCTCATTAAATATCGTAGAAAAACAGAGAACTTAATTGAAAAAATAGCGGAAACGGAAATGCCGACTAAGTTTGGAGAATTTAGGTTATACGCGTATAAATCCATGGTTGATGATTATCAGCATTTGGCATTAGTTAAGGGCAATATTTCAAAAGGGGAGGTATTGGTCAGAGTTCATTCGCAATGTCTTACGGGTGACGTATTTCATTCTTCCCGGTGTGATTGCGGAGATCAGCTAGAAAAAGCAATGCGAAAGATTTCCAAAGAAGGGAAAGGTGTTATTTTGTATCTTTCGCAGGAGGGCCGCGGGATCGGAATTTTTAATAAGCTAAAAGCGTATGAATTGCAGGATGAAGGATTGGATACAGTAGAGGCGAATGAAAAACTGGGGTTTAAAGCGGATTTAAGGGATTACGGTATCGGAGCTCAAATACTTTCAGATTTGGGCCTTAAAAAAATAAAACTTTTAACAAATAATCCAAGAAAGATTATAGGGTTAAAAGGATATGGATTGAAAATTATAGAAAAAGTTTCGTTAGAAATAGAACCGGGAGACAAGAATAAAAAATATCTTAACACAAAGAAATATAGGTTGGGTCATAAGTTAAAGAAAGTTTAATGTATAAATGGGGTCAGCCCTTGAAATGTGAAACTTTACAATTTGTTAACACCAAGTTTCACATTTCAAGGGCTGACCCCAAACTAGACAGACAAACTAGACAAAAAGTGGAGGTAAAAAAATGATGGCAATAGAATGCGTCAAAGGGAAAATGATTATAAAGAACAAAAAGTTTGGGATAGTGGTATCCAGGTTTAATGAGTTTATTTCCGGAAAGCTTTTGGAAGGTGCGGTAGATACACTCATAAAACATGGTGTAAAGGAAAGTGAAATTTCCGCTATATGGGTGCCGGGTTCATTTGAGGTACCTGTGGTCGCGCAAAAAATGGCAAAATCCGGAAAATATGATGCGATTATTTGTCTTGGCGCAGTAATACGTGGGGAAACTCCACATTTTGATTTTGTTGCCGCAGAGGCCGCGAAAGGTGTGGCAAAAGTTGCTATGGAAAGTAAAGTTCCTTGTGTGTTCGGGATAATTACAACGGATAATTTGGAACAGGCTTTGGATAGAGCGGGGACAAAAAGTGGGAACAAAGGCAGATCTGCCGCGGAAACCGCGATAGAAATGTGTAGTTTGTTTTCCCAGATATAACATTGTCAGAAAGAAAAAGGATGAGTCTATGAGAAAACGTACTTTGTCACGTGAAATCGCGCTCAAAATTTTGTACGCGAATGATATTACGAAAGAATCTGTAGAAGAATGTTCTCGTAAATATCGCGATAACAACGAATCTCAAGATGAAAACGTAGAGGAGTTTTCGTCTGTTATTGTTGAAGGGGTAGATGCGAACAAACAAAACATTGACAGCATGATTATAAAATACGCGGAAAATTGGAAACTTAGCAGAATGGCGACAATCGACAGGAACATATTGCGTATTGCTATTTTTGAGCTTTTATATGCTGAAGGTATTCCTCCCAAGGTTACGATAAATGAAGCGATAGAAATCGCTAAGAAGTATGGTGATAAAAATTCCGGAAAATTTGTTAATGGGATTCTGGACAAGATTAATAAAAGTGAGAAAAGAATTTCAAAAGACGAAACGGAATGATAGATGAGTAAAAACAAAAAAAAATTGATAGATTTACATGTGCACACGATTTATTCAGACGGCATTTTTGGTCCGGAACAGGTGGTGCAAAAAGCTTTGGATATGGGTCTTACAGCGCTTGCTATAACCGACCACGATTGTATTGACGGTGTCGTTCCTTGCGAAAAAGCGGCAAAAGGGCGCGGGATAGAGATAATTTCCGGAGTTGAAATATCAGCGGTAATAGAAGAAACTGAAATTCATATTTTAGGTTATTACATAGACGTTAAAAATAAAGCGCTTGTTAACGCGCTTTGTGAGTTGAGAAAAAATCGTGTTTTGCGGTTCAAAAAAATGGTGTCTCTTCTTAACGATCATGGAATAACAATTTCTGAAGATAAAGTTTTGGGTGTAAATCCGGGGGGGTTGTGGGTCGGCTTAATCTCGCTCGTGCGATAATAGAAAAAAACAAACAGTTGGACATAAAAACAGTGTTTGATAAATATATTGGAGATGGTAAACCTTGTTATGTGAAACATAAAAAACTAGACTATCGAACGGCTATAAAACTGATTAGAGATTCCGGTGGGGTAGCCGTTTTGGCTCATCCCGGAACCATGGGGAACGACAAGTATATTGAAGATTACGTTAAAGCCGGATTAAGAGGGATTGAAGCTTTGCACATAAAACACCGGGCGGGAATAAGCGCGAAATATTCTGATATTGCGAAAAAATATAATTTAATCGTAACGGGCGGGTCTGATTGTCATGGGGGGAATGAAGATAAAGCACTTATCGGAAAAATAAAACTTGATTATGAAATCGCCGAAAAGCTTCAGGAAGAAACCAAAAAACATGATAGCAAACTCTGAATTGGAATATATGCAACTGGCACTTCAATTAGCGGCAAAGGCAAAGGATAAAACATATCCTAATCCTATGGTGGGCGCTGTTATTGTGAAGAAGAATGAAATAATAGGTAAAGGGTATCATCTTAAGGCAGGCAAACCCCACGCGGAAGTAGAAGCCATTAAAAACGCGTCAGAATCATGCTGTGGTGCGGCAATGTTTGTGACTCTTGAACCGTGTGATCATCACGGGAAAACGCCTCCGTGTACGGAAGCAATAACCAAAAGCGGGATAAGTAAAGTTTATATTGCAATGAAAGATCCTAATCCGATTAATAGCGGACGGGGAATAAAAAAGTTAAGGCGTGCTGGAATAAAAGTAGAATGCGGATTATGCGCGCGGGAGGCGAAAGCGATAAATAGAAAATATATAAAATTTGTAAAGTCCGGATTACCGTATGTTACTTTAAAACTCGCGGAGTCGCTTGATGGAAAGATTGCCGCGTCTGATGGAAGTTCGAAATGGATTTCAACTGTTTCCGCGCGAAAATACGTTAGGAAAATACGCTCTCAGTATAATGCGATTATGGTTGGTAGTAATACCGTGCATTATGATAATCCTTTTCTCTTGGATGAAAAAAAACGAGGATATGATACGGTTCGTATAATAGTTGACTCTAGTTTAAAAATTCCTT
>JAHIZQ010000276.1 GCA_018814505.1 Candidatus Omnitrophota bacterium | reverse complement strand
TTATTAACACTACTATTAGACACTAAGTTTTGAATTTTGTAAATGGAAATTTTTCTATAAATTGGGATTGCTCGTCACATAATCACGAATGTTACTTAGTGATTCATCCACACGAATACTATGGTCATGAAATGATTTTTGCCATTTGAACATATTATTGTTTGATTGGTTAATTTATTCGATAACGGTTATTAATTCACACCGGATAGAGGCAAGCCCTATGCCTGTCCTACACGTAATGAATCGGCTCTTTTCAAAGACATAACCTTATTTGCATCTTTTATTACGTCTACGGCATCCTGGAATGTCACGGTTTTTTTATTATCATATATTTTGTAGTTTTGCCGATAATGTTCGGGAGTATAATCTAACATAATTACATCAGCACCGGCGGTAAAAATATGAAACCATTTTTCTTTAGGGGTAATAGTTAAAAAAGCCGTTGTCGCCGGCAAAAACGCATTTTTGGTCACAATTCTTGTAAGCGCCAGCACTTTTAGCGCAAGGTCCCCCCTGCCCGGCGATATATTTTTCAATAAAGTATCTTTTTGCGGGATAAACGGCCCAACACTTATCATGTCAGGTTGAAATTTTTTAAAAAATAAAATATCTTCCGCCAAATCCCCCAAAGTTTGCCCGGGAAGCCCCACAATGTTTCCTGTTCCTACTTGATAACCTGTTTTTCTTAATGTATCTAATGCTTTTATTCGTTGCTTTAACTCTTGGCCGGGATGCAATTTTTTGTAAAGCCTTGGATTGGATGTTTCAATTTTTAAAAGATATCTGTCCGCACCGGCAGACCGAAAAGCTTTATAATCATCGACAAGTCTTTCTCCCAACGATAAAGTAATCGCTGTCTTATTGTGATACTTTTTAATTTTTTCTATTAGCCCGCATATTCTTTTCCGCGAATAGTTCAAATCTTCACCAGACTGCAATACTATGGTTTTGACGCCGGCTTTTTTAATCTTTTGGGTAACTTTTACCACATGTTCATCCAGCATAGTGTATCTTATTAAACTTTTATTATCGTGGTTTAATCCACAATAAGCGCAGTTCCGAGCGCACTTATTAGAAAACTCTATTATCGCGCGAATGAAAACTTTATTCCCGGAATTTTCATTTTTTATCCGACATGCTTCTTCAAAAAGTGCGTCTATTTCACCTGCTTTTAACCAGCCTGTTATTTCGTTTTTATTCATTTTGTAACTGCCTGATAATTTTTTCTAAAAAAACATTTACTTTCTGTTTTTCATCAAAATCTCGTACAGCGTTGCCATAAACTATGATGCCTTTTTGCCCGCTAATATTTATTTTTTCGACTGCCGCGCAACATACCTCTCCAAGCTTTTTGCCTGAAACATACGACCATCTATTGCCTTTAATTTCCGCCAGATGGATAACAATTCCATACTTTTCGAACATTAGTGAAGCAACTTCATTGAATACAGTTTTCTCTTTAGAAGAAAAGATCTCTTTCGCCATTTTTTATTCTTTCGTAGTATTCAACTAGCTTGGGATATACCGACCACTTTTCCTTTTTAATCTGCTCTATTTCGCGCTGAATAACTTTCTCTCCAACAGTCCGCGTAAGAGGAGAAGCAAAGTCATCCAGCCATTCCCTAAAAGTAAGAATAGCATTCAATTTACAAAACTTGCCTTCTTGCCCGGAACGTAAAAGGTTCATTACGCATTCTCCGGTTCTCCCGCACCTGTATCCAGCTGTACAAAAAGACGTTATTCTTCCTCTTTCCGCCTCTTCTCTCACAATCTCGTCAAGTGTCCGCGTGTCTCCCAACAAAAACTGCTGACGCCGACCTTTTTGCCCGGAATATCCATCAGCATATGCCCCAATGCCTATCCGGCTTGATGCGTCAAGCTGAGTGCATCCAAGAGAAACAACTTCTCTTCTTATCTCTGGAGTCTCCCTGGCAGTCAATATCATACCTGTATAAGGAACCGCTAACCGTATTAAAGTTACAATCTTCTTAAAATCTTCATCCGTTACCTTATGTTTTCCACCACCCGCAAAAGGGGTATTCGCGGCAGGTTCAAGACGCGGAAAAGAAACAGTATGAGGTCCTATACCAAACTGTTTTTCAAGTTCAAGCGAATGACATACTAATCCCATAACCTCAAACTTCCAGTCATATAACCCGAAAAGCGCGCCAATCCCGACATCATCCACTCCTGCTTCAAACGCCCTATGCATACAATATAACCGCCAGGCATAATCAGATTTAAGCGTTCCCTTTGGATGAACTTTTCCATATGTTTCATGATGATAAGTTTCCTGAAAAACCTGATATGTTCCAATACCAATTTCGTTTAATTTTTTTAATTCTTCAACGGAAAAAGGCGCCGCGTTAACATTCGCGCGCCTAATTTGCCCCCATCCTCTTTTTGTTTTAACTTTTACGTTATAGATGGTTTTTAAGCTTTCCGCGATATAATCCGCGTCTGTCTCGGGATGCTCTCCATAAACAACAATTAAACGTTTGTGCCCGATTTTTCCCGCGAGTATTTCTGTTTCCGTTTTTATCTCAGAAAAACTAAGTACTCTTCTTTCGGCCAAATCATTATCGTGACGAAACGCGCAGTAAAGACAATTATTAACACATCTATTCCCCATATAAAGCGGCGCGAACGTAACAATTCTATTGTCATAAACTTTATGTTTAATTTTAAGCGCCAGCGCCATCATTTCTTCCCAAAGATCTTTGTCCCGCACATTGATTAACGCCGAGGTTTCATCCATACTTAGCGTTTGTATAGCAAAAGATTTTTCTAAAATATCTTTTATTTTTTTTCGATCAGGGTTTTTATTCGCGCGTATTTTTTCTTCTATTTCAGCGTCATTAATAAAATCTTTGCCTTTATTCAGATATTTTTCGACTTGATCTGGTTTAATCCGTTCTTGTATCCATTTTTTTCATTCATTTGTTATCTCCACTTTTTAATTTTACAAACACCAGATAATACAAAAGCGGTACAGGCAAGACCTGTCCCTACTAACTGATCACTCGGCACTGATCACTCATATACGCCGCCAAAGCTGACGGGAATGGCGCTAATACACGGTTAAGAACCCCAGCAAGAAAAGAAATACATACCCCATAATTTGTTATAGGAACACCCGCATTTTTTGCTTTTTCGTACCTAAAAAAAGTTTCGCGTTTTGTAATCATACATCCTCCACAATGTATAACAAGTTTATACCCGCTAAAATCTTCAGGATAATCTCTCCCGGCATAAACATCTATATCCAAATCTCCTCCTACGTATTCGCTCAACCACGCGGGTATTTTTTTTCTTCCGATATCGTCTTCGATCGGATGATGACTGCAAGCTTCAAGAATAAGAACTTTATCTTTTGGCCGTAAATTTTTTATAGCTCCACAAGACGCCGTAGCCATCTCCAAATTTCCTTTATTTTGCGCGAACAAAATAGAAAAAGTAGTACACTTGACGTTAACCGGAGTATCTTGCACCATTTTCTTTACAACCTGTGAATCGCATATAACAATGTCAGGGTCCGCCTTTAATTTGTTTAAAACATTCTTGTAACCGTTTTCTTTCACGATAAAAGCGGAGCTATCATTGTCAAGCGCAGACCGTATCGCTTGCACCTGGGGCAGAATAATTCTGCCCTTTGGCGCTTCCATATCTATCGGAACGATTAAAACCGCTACGCCTCCTGGAGGAACTATATCCTTCATAATCGAAGCCGGTTTTATAAAGTCTCTCGGGCAAATTGCTACAATATGCTCTTTTAACGATTTTATCAGTTCTTCTCTATTTGCGGTATCCACACATGAGCAAAAAATAAAGCGCTCAGTTTGCTTTTTTATTAGGTTAATAAATTTGTGCTCCGGCGAAATTAAATCAATCTTATTAACGATTATAATAAATGGAGCGTTTCTCTTTTTTGCCTGAAGAAGAATATCTTCTTCGTACTCTCCCCAAAGATTCGGTTCAGCTATTAATAAAACAATATCTGCCCGATCAAAAATTTTTTTAGTTTTCTCCATGCGTTTTGTGGAAAGAACCGATACATCGTCAACGCCCGCTGTATCCAAAAAAACAACCGGCCCTACAGGAAGAAATTCCATGGCTTTTTCAACGATATCCGTGGTTGTTCCCGGAACGGACGACGTTATTGACATATCCTGTCCCAAAACATAATTAAGAAAACTTGATTTCCCTACATTTGTCCTTCCAAAAAGGCCTATTTGTAATCGAACTGATTTTGGCGCGCTTTTCATATTATTTTACTCCTACTTAAAGCCGATTTAACTGTTACTCCTGTAATGTTTCCTAACTTTCCAGAAAGAGCACCTATTTCATCTGTTGTCGCGTCAACTATAAGAGTTATTACGCTACATGCTCTCTCTTTGTAAGGAATTCCTGTCCTTGACAATATAACACCCCCAAACTCTGAGAGTATGCTATTTATTTTTGAAGCGTTTTTCTGCCGGTCTTCCACTATTATCCCGACAAATCCGAGTCTTTTATCCATATTTTATCCTCCAACAATAAAATAGGGACGTCACCCATTTAACTACAATTATGTTTTATCCAATTAAATGGGTGACGTCCCTATTTTATCATTCGTCCTAGCCCCTCTTGGCTCAGAGTAAACCCTCCTTACCGCAGGTATCTATTATTTATCTCTATTTAGAAGGTTTTTTGCCGATCCATTTGCCACGCTCGGTATACTTCGTATGAAGCAACTTATGACTTAAATGGCCACATGGTCCTTCAGTCAAAAACTCTTTGTATATCTCTTTTACAATCGGGTTTTCGTGAGATTTTCTAATCGGAAGACCTTCATCTTCATCATATATGGCTCTAGCTCTAGCCGCCCGTATCTCAGGGCTTGTCGGAATAGGTTGTCCACCACCGCCGAGACATCCCCCGGGACACGCCATAATCTCAATAAAGTGATAATCATCTATTTCTCCGCTCACAAGCATATCCATGACTTTTTTCGCGTTTGCCGTTCCGTGAGCAACCATAACTTTAAGCTCCGCGCCTTCTAAAAACTTCCAAGCAGGAACTGCTTTTTTAATGGGAAGAGACGCTCGTCTTATACCTTCCATTCCTCGAACAGGTTCAACTCTCAATTTTTCAAAAGGAACTTCTTCGCCTGTTACTAGTTCATAAGCTGTTCTTATTGCCGCTTCCATAACTCCGCCTGTCGCTCCAAAAATAAGCGCGGCTCCGGTACCAATCCCCAACGGATCGTCAAAATCCGATTTTGGAAGATTCGGAAGATCCAACCCGCATTCCTTAATCATACCGGCAAGTTCACGCGTTGTAAGCGCGTAATCAACATCTTTAAATCCCGAACTATCCATTTCCGGACGTTCACACTCAAATTTTTTAGCTGAACAAGGCATTAAAGACACACTAACTATGTTTTTTGGGTCAATGTTATTTTTTTCGGCATACCAGGTTTTAACAATCGCGCCAAACATCTGTTGCGGACTTTTTGCCGTTGAAAGATGTCCTAGCTTTTCAGGATAAAAGTGTTCTATATACTTTACCCATCCCGGTGAACATGACGTAAAAAGAGGCAGTTTGATTTTTTCATTTTTGTCTACAAGCGCGCCTTTAAGCCTCATGAGAAGCTCCGTGCCTTCTTCCATAATTGTAAGGTCTGCCGTGAAATTCGTATCAAAAACTTTATCAAACCCAACTCTTTTAAGCGCTGTGTTTAATTGTTTAGTCACGCTTGTTCCTGCCGCCAGCCCAAACTCTTCGCCTATTGCCGCTCGCGGGCTAGGTGCCGTTTGTATAATTACATGTTTTGTGGGGTCATCTATAGCTCGCCACACTTCTTCCGCTGGGTCTTTTGCCTTAAGAGCACCGGTAGGACATCT
>JAHIZQ010000275.1 GCA_018814505.1 Candidatus Omnitrophota bacterium | reverse complement strand
TGTTATTTTATCAAAAATTAAATATACTCGCTACTTTTGTTTAGTTTCCTTAACAAAACCTGGATATTCTTGCTTTGACTTGACACACCGACTCGTTTATCCTTGAAAGTTTTTGAATTCAGATATATAATCGGACTTAACTGGAATAAATGTTACGGATAATTATGACCAACTCATACAAATATATTATACTTGTATCGTTAGTTTTGTTTTCTTTAAACGGATGCGCGCAGTTTCCGCTTTCTTTTTTTAATCCGGCTCCGCTTTTAGGGCTAAATATACAAGACCTGAAAGAAGCTTGCGCGGACGGTAATGAAAAAACGGTTGCTCTTCCCTATGACACCGCTTTTACCACAGTTAAAAATAGACTAGAAAATAGTGGCCTTACTATATATCAATGTAACAGGCCAAAAGGATACATAGTGGCAATAGACTTCCCTAAAGACGTTGATACTACACGGTTAGGCGTATTTTTTAAATCAATAGATAAAGATCATACCTCAATAACTCTAAGCTCGTTAAGCAGTATAGTACTTAACAAAGCAACTCCAATGGTTTTTGATAATCTTAAATAGATTTTTGGCGGGAAATAATTTTTTTGATTTTAAAAAGCATAGTTCCAATCCACGTTCAAATATTTCTTTTCGGCATATCCTTTAAGTTCAAGCATATCTTTTTCGGAAGGCCGCCAAATATTTTCAAAAACGCAAAATGTTTTCATGATTATTTCTTTCAATTCTTCACATGAAATATAAATATTTGCCAAAAAATCTTTATGGCCTCGTTTTTGCCGGTAATCCGGTTCTTTCGGCGGGTATTGAAGATAATGGGATACTTTGTCTAGATCAAAATCCAATAAAAAAGTCCCATGGTGCAAGAAATATTTACGTTTTCTTGCCTGCGCGTTGCCTGATATTTTTTTTTCGTTTAGCGCGATATCAGAAATTGGAAAAAAAGACGCATTAAATCCCTTATCTTTCAACCTATTCGTAACGGGTTCCAATATACTCCTATAAGAACCATTTATATTTCGATACTTTTCATTTCTCGCGTACGAAATAACCGCGGACCAATTCAGGCATCCCGGTCCCTGCAAAACCGTTCCGCCTCCGGAAACGCGCCTTATTATTTTTACGTTTTCATCTCGACAAAGTTTAACATAGCATTCTTCAGACACTTTACCGGATCTGCCTACAACAATAAAATATTTATTACTGCTCCAGAATCTCAGAGTTTCCCCTACTTCTCCTCTTTCAGCTTTATCTAGAAGCAGTTCATCTAAAGCAATTTTTTCTTCAGGATTTTCCGCGAAATCTTCAACAATCTGCAAAGTAAACACCTTTCGTCACATAATTTCTGTAAGAAAGAAGCTCTCGCAACGAGGCATCTTTCTCCGCCCTACTGATTAACCGGAAATGTTCATATCTCGCGCGGCTTTAACTTCATCTAACCGCCCTACGGGCGTGGTCTTTGGGAAAGTTTTAAAAATTTCAGGGGTCTCTTCCGCCAAACGCGATATCTCGGCCATAACAGAGATAAATTCGTCTAAAGTTTCTTTTGATTCCGTCTCTGTCGGTTCAATCATCATAGCTTCTTTGACAATCAGCGGAAAATAAACTGTCGGAGGATGTATTCCTTTATCTATTAAAGCTTTAGCTATATCTATAGCATGAACGCCTTTTTTCGCTTGCTTCTCGCCAGACAAAACAAATTCATGCAAACAATTTTCTCCATAAGGCACGTCATAATATTTTGAAAGATAATATTTTAAATAATTCGCGTTTAAAACAGCGTTTTCACTTACATCAATTAATCCCTGTTTACCTAAAACGAGAATATACGCGTATGCTTTAAGCATTACTCCGAAGTTTCCATAAAAGGGCGAAATATATCCGATAGAAAGTTCTTCTTCAAAATCCAAAGCAAAAGTTCCGTCATTACGTTTAATAACGCGAGGTACGGGCAAAAAAGGTATCAGTTCTTTTTTTACCCCTACCGGCCCGGCTCCCGGCCCGCCGCCACCATGAGGAGTCGCGAAAGTTTTATGCAAATTAATATGCACCACATCAAACCCCAAGTCTCCCGGCCGCACTTTTCCTAAAATCGCGTTCAAATTAGCCCCGTCATAATACATTAATCCGCCGGAAGAATGAGTTAAATCTGTAATCTCTTTTATATGCGGGTTAAATATTCCCAGAGTGTTAGGACATGTCAGCATAACGCCTGCTACATCATCATTTAAGGCATGTTTAAATTTATTAAGATCCATAACGCCTTTCGCGTCAGAAGGAATACTTTTTACGATATACCCCGCGATCGCCGCGGAAGCAGGGTTAGTCCCATGCCCTGAATCCGGAATTAATATACATTTTTTGTTGTTTCCTTTTTGCTTATGATACGCGGCTATCAGCATAACACCCGCAAGTTCGCCATGCGCGCCGGCCATAGGCTGAGTTGTAAAAGCGTCCATACCTGTAATCTCGCATAAAGCGCCCTCAAGGTTACTGATTATCTCCAAAGCGCCCTGCGTAAGCATACTTCCACGCACAAGCTGGGGGCTTAAAGGATGAAGCGCTGTAAAATCTTCAATTTGAGCTATTTTTTCAGTAAATTTAGGGTTATATTTCATTGTACATGACCCTAATGGATAAAAATTGGAATCCACTCCGAAATTCATTTTAGATAACTTTGTAAAATGCCTTACAACTTCGGGTTCTGAAACTGAAGGAAGTTCAGCAGTAGCGTTTCTTTTATATTTCGTCTCCAAGACACATGTTACAGGCACATCTTTTTCCGGAAAAACTACGCCTATTCTTCCGGGTCTGGATTTTTCAAATATCAGTTCCATAACGCGTCCTCCAAAGCCTCCGCGAATAACGCTATTTCCTGTTTGGTTCTTTTTTCTGTCACAGCCACAAGCATGTAACAATCCATTTCTTTGTAATACCTGCCTAAAGGAAACCCAGCGGCAATCTTTTTTTCAATCAGTTTACCGATAATTTCGTTAGGGTTTTTGGGCAGTCTTATTATAAACTCATTAAATGTCGGCGAACTCCTTTTAACTTCCACTCCTTTTATGGTTTCCAGTTTCTGTTTCGCGTATTCACATTTATCCATGCAAAGCTGGGCAACTTTCTTTAGCCCGTCTTTTCCTATGAGACACATATAGATTAAAGCGCGCAGAGCGCATAACGCTTCATTGGAACAAATGTTTGACGTAGCTTTTTCTCTGCGTATGTGCTGTTCTCTTGTCTGTAAAGTCAGCACAAACCCTCTACGCAATTCATCATCATGCGTTATGCCGACAATCCTACCCGGCATTTTTCGCACAAATTTTTTCTTAACCGCCATAAATCCGAGATACGGCCCACCGAAAGAAAGTGGTATTCCTAAACTTTGTCCTTCGCCGGTTGCAATATCTATTCCCATTTCACCAGGCGACTTCAAAACACCTAAGGAGATAGGATATACACTCTCCACAACAAGCGCGCCAAACTTATGACACACATCGACTATATCAGTATGATCGTCAATAGCTCCAAAAAAATTCGGATTCTGCAAAATGACCGCGGCTGTTTTATCATCCAAATATTTTTCTATTTCTCCGCGGTTACTTTGCCCGTGCGTTACCGGCGTCTCAATAAATTCAATTGATAAATTAGTCGTATATGAATACAACATTTTCCTGTATATGGGGTTAACCCCGCCATCCATAATAATCTTGTTGCGCCCTGTTACTCGTATCGCCATCATAGCGGCTTCATAAAGAGCCGTACCTCCATCATAAAGCGAAGCGTTAGAGGCTTCCATGCCGGTTAACCGACATATTGCACTTTGGTACTCATAAATTGCCTGCAAAGTACCTTGCGAAGCTTCCGGTTGATAAGGCGTATATGCCGTATAAAACTCAGAACGCGACACAATAGAATCTATTGCCGCGGGAATATAATGGTCATAAAATCCTCCGCCAACAAAAGTAATTAGTTCCGAAGCATTTTTCTTCGCCAGCTGTTTAATATATTTTTCGACTTCAAATTCGGATTTACCTGCAGGTAAATCAAAAGAAGAAGCTTTAAGGCTTTCCGGAATACCTTTAAAAAGTTCGTTAATATCACCCGAGGATATCCCAATGGCTTTTAACATTTCTTTTCTGTCGGCATCAGATTGCGGGATATAATTCACTATTCGTTCTCCTTTAAATATATTTCGTAATCTGTAGCAGATAAAAGCGTATTCACTTCCGAAATATCGGCAGTATGAATGCGGCAGATCCAACCTTTAGTATAGGGTGATTCATTTATAATTTCCGGTTTTTCGTTTAACATTTCATTAACCTCGGTTATTTTCCCGGATAACGGCGCGTAAACTTCACTTGCCGCTTTTACTGATTCTATTGTTGATAACGCTTCCGTTTTTTTGATTTCTGTGTCCTTTTGCGGAAGTTCAACAAAAGTAATGTCACCTAGTTCTGATTGAGCGTGATCCGTAATTCCAATAACCGCCTCGCCATTTTCAACCCTAACCCATTCATGTTCTTTTGTATACTTTAATTCTTGCGGTACCATTATATGCCTCCTTCTTATTTAATAACCAAATCCCCCTAACCCCCTTTTTCAAAGGGGGGAAACGTAGGAATGAAAAAGATCGAGAAATGTTGAACTCCCAAAGTAGTTCCCCCTTTGAAAAAGGGGGTTAGGGGGATTTTCTTATGCCCCCATGTTACATGCAGTTCAATCACTTCAAGAGCGGTACATCTTTTATTTTTGCGGGCACGTCAATTTTACCGTCAGTAAGTATAACCGGAGTATCTTGAACGGCAAAAGTTTTCTCCACGCGACACAATCCTATGCCTTTTTTCAGGCAAGGTGAAAAACTTCCGCTTGTCACTTCCCCAATAACGTTTCCTCCTGAAACTACATTAAAATGGCTTCGCGCGCAACGCCTGGTTTCGCAAACAAATCCTTTTAATACGCGGCTAAAACCATATTCGCTTTGTTTCAAAAGAGCGTCTTTACCAATAAAACATTTTTCCATAAATACAAACTTATCCAAATTCGCTTCGAATGGTGAATGGTTTTCATCTATATCACTGCCATAAAGTGAATACCCCATTTCCATACGTAACGTGTCACGCGCGCCTAAGCCTATTGGTTTTACTTCATCACTTTTTATAAACATATCCCAAATATTTTCTGCGAAAGACGCCGAAAAAAATAGTTCATATCCAAGTTCACCCGTGTATCCTGTCCTTGAAAGCAAAACTTTCACTCCCGCAAAATCAACATATTTAAAATGATATCTTTTTAAATCTTGCGTAACGCCATTTTTAAAAACATTATCTACTATGACATCCGACAATGGACCTTGAATATCAAGTTTAGCTATTTTTTCAGATTCGTCCGCGAACATATCTTTTGAAGAAATCCGTGACATAATCCATTTCTTGTCTTTTTCAATAGTTCCGGCGTTTACCACAAGTTTAAACTCTTCCGAAGATATTTTAAAAACAATAAGGTCATCTATTATGCCGCCTTTTTCGTTAAGCATAAACCCATACCGGCATTTCCCTTCAGGCATATCGCTTATCCGGCAAGTTACTAATCTTTCAAGTTCTTCTTCCGCATGCGGCCCCTTTAGAAAAAACTCGCCCATATGACAAATATCAAACAAGCCCGCTTTGGTTCTGGTATGAATATGCTCATCAATAATGCTGGTATACTGTACAGGCATATTCCATCCTGAAAAAGGCACCATTTTAGCGCCTAATTCGATATGTTTATTGTATAAAGGAGTCTTTTTTAAATTGTATTTTTTTTCAGACATGACTACATCCGCGGTTAAAAAGTCTTTGGTTTATTTTTTTCCTCATTTATTACCCCACCCAAAGATTTTTTGTTCGCTTTTTTTTGGACAAAACTAAAACAGCAAAAACCCAGGCGATCGATTTTTGTCTATTTTGCTCCCTTGTAGTTATCTACTACATCCGCGGAAAACGCGGTATGGCCCGGATCAGGTTTATTGAAAAACCCTGGATAGATATTCTTCAGGCCAAAACGCCAGTTGCACTTCTTTTATTATAAACTAAAACATTCTCTTGTCAAGTTCCTCAAATTCTACGAATGGGATCGAGCAACACATCATTACCCCCCTGGTCACAAAAATCCATATTTTTTGACAGTGCCTCTAAATCTATCGGAGGCAACATCAATGCTTCCTTTTTT
>JAHIZQ010000274.1 GCA_018814505.1 Candidatus Omnitrophota bacterium | reverse complement strand
TTTTTAATAAGTGTTAGCTGTTGTCCTTGAATAAACGTGGTAAAAGACTCTAAATCATTAACTTTTAGCCGATACTCTTTCATGATTTCGTTTAAGTTTTTATACCCCTTCAAATACCATGCCAAATGCTTATACATTCTTTTAAACGTTATAAAATTTCCGTAATAGGACAAGCTGAGCGAAAAGTGTTCGATAATAACATTTTTTACATCATCGAAACTCATACTACATGGTTTTGATTTACCTGTCAAATCATTCTCTATTTCAGCAAAAATCCAGGGCCGGCCCAAAGCCCCTCTTGCCACAAAAACCGCGTCGCAAGCTGTATACTCTAAAACTTTTCGGGCTGACTCCGCGCTAAAGATATTACCGCTGGCAAAAACAGGTATTTTTAGATTTTCTTTAAGCTTTAAAACAACTTCGTGATCGGGTTTCCCTTTATACATCTGGGATTTTGTTCTTGAATGAATCGCTAAAGCCTTTGCGCCTTCAGACTCAATAATTCTGCCAATTTCTAAATAATTCAAATTTTCATCACTCCATCCGCTTCTGATTTTTACGGTAACGGGAATAGTGACTTTTTTTACAACTGCCCTAATAATTTTACCAAGTTTCGCGGGATCCTTCATAAGCGCTGACCCCTTACCCGCTGTTACAACTTTCCGAGCCGGGCACCCAGCATTTATGTCTAAAACATTAAACCCATTTTCCTCACAAATCTTCGCGACTTTAATTAGTTTTTCAATATCCTGCCCCACGATCTGGACACCTAAAGGAGAGTCTTCAGGACACCTATCCATTAACTTAAACGTTTTTTTGTTATTATAAATAATACCATTAACGTCAATCATTTCAGTAAACGCGAACTTACATCCAAACTTCCGCGCTATCATCCGAAACGGCATATCTGTAACGCCTGCCATAGGCGCAAGTACGGCTTTAGCATTAATTATTTCATCTATTGCATTATATTTTGATTTTTTATTCATACTGTTTTCACTCTAAACCCAGTTCCCGCATATATTCATTCGTAATTTGCTTCTCTAATCTGGTTCCTATTCGCTTGTTCAAACTTTTCTCTTTGGGAATAGATCCTCTATTCAAGGGCTTTTTAACAAGTTCTTCAGGAGAAATTACAGAAGCATTATACCCCCTGGCATTATTCCTTACATAATTATCATTTGAAACCAAAACTACCCTGCCGAATCGAGAATACCTTCTTACTGTTTCTATAATCTTTTCATCGCCTTTACCGGTTTCTGAAAAAATTTGAATATCTTTATCTGCCACATCAAAGGTTTCCGCGCATTTATACTTACTGTCACCGTCAAAAACAACTCGCACCTCCGTAATATATCCGCTGGAAGCGGCATACTTCTTACTTATGTCAATAACGGCTTTTCGGGCAGATTCAAGGTCTTTACTTAGTTCCTTTCGAACTCTTGGAATAGCGTAAATAGCGTTATAAGCGTCAACAACCATAGTGGTTTTCACAAAAAGCTCCTTTTCTTGTTTCTAGATCCCTCGACTTCGCTCGGGATGACAAAAAGAGAGCATGTCATTCAGGGCATAATACTAAAAAAGTGTTGTTATTTATACCCATTCTGAGCGAAGCGCCTGAAAGGCGCGTAGCCGAAGAATTTGAGTCTAGATCCCGGTTATCCTGCACCACGCCTGGTTCAGGATAACCGGGATCTATATGTTGCACAGATTTTACCAGAGATAACAACTTTCATTTTGTCATTACCTCGTAAAGCACTAAATCCATTATCATATTATCATAAAAAAGAATGTTACGGCAAGGATATCAATCCTAGAGACGGTTTTCGTGAATCGCCCCTAGAATTTGGTTTATACGCGTTACGCGAAAGTAAGCATATATACAGTTTTCTCGAGATCCGGATCGGGTAATGCTGTCGCGGGTTTATACAAAAGTACTGTCTTTAATATATCTACAATTTTGTTCTTAGCGCGCGCTGAAATATAATTTTCATACAAAGAATCAGTTGCGCCATCCACATTTGTAAGACAATTCCGCATTAACTCTCTAAGAGACACGTTAATATCAGCTTCCAATTCCGGCGAAATATC
>JAHIZQ010000273.1 GCA_018814505.1 Candidatus Omnitrophota bacterium | reverse complement strand
TACCCACAATAAAAAATATTACAAATACAACTAAAAGCCTTTTCATATCAGTTTTACTTTACTGCAATTTTATATACTCTTCCATTTTAGTTAATTTATTTTCCCCAATACCTTCTACACGTAAAAGTTCTTCTTTTGCTCTAAAATCTCCATGGACATTTCTATATTCTGAAATCCTGGAAGCAACAACCTTTCCAACACATGGAATAAGAATAAGTTCGTCAATTCGCGCTTTATTTATATTAATTTTCTGGTTTTCTATGTTCCGTTTTTCTATTTGTTTGAGAGTTAATTTTTCTTCTAGTCCGTTTTTTTCAATTATTATTTCCGCGCACGGTTTTTGATCCTTAAAAAGTAAAATTAACACACCTCCAAAAAGAAAGACCATTAACACCACAATCGTAATTTTTTCATAAAAATATTGTTTCATTCTTCAAAATTTCCTTTCTCGCGCAAATTGTTGAATTTTCAACAATATTTTTTGATTAAAAAGCAATGGCACGGCTGAAAAAAAAAGAGCCCGTTAAACTCTTTTTTGATCGAATTAATTTCAACCCACTTTTAGCTTATATAAATCTGAATCCGTTCCTACGATCCAAAAAAATTCGCCATCCCAGGTGATGCCGGTAGTATCTGAAACCGGGGCTTTAAATGACCCTAATATTTCCAAAGTTTCAATATCTATTTTGTAAACAAATCCGTTAAACCAACTTGTAATCCACAAATTATTGCCATCCCATGCAAGATGCGCCGGTTCATGTATCCTCTTTATTTGTATTTTTCGAAGAATATTGCTGTTTCCATCAAATTCTAAAAGAAAATACTTTGTACCAAACCCTCTTTCCCAAGTTATAACGTATATTTTGTCTCCAATTGACACAATTCCGGCAGGACTCGCATTTTCAATGTCTACAACACCTCTCTCTTCCATCTTATTGTTTTTAATCTTTACGCTGTATATTTTTTTGTCGTCCCAATCTGTTACCTTAAAAATATCTCTACCAACTGAAACAATTGCTTCGGTAAAACTGCCAATAGTTTCGATTTCGCCATCAATAGCCCCATCTTCAGGACTAACAATCCAGGTGTTCCCACCCTTACCGTTACTGACCCAAATTTGGCTATCATGCCAAAAAAGCCCTTCATGATATCCTCGTGGAAGTGGAAATTTTTTGACGGTGGCAACAGGAATATTTGAAGTATATTGCGGTGAATGCGCTAAAACTAAATCCTCTTCTTCGGAATAAGACAAGACATTACAAAAACAGCTTATCGAGATTCCTATTGTTATAAATATCACAAAAAAAATTTTACTAGCATTTTGAAAAATTAATTTCATTGTTTCGCCTTTTTTGCGTTAGCAACCGCTTTAAACTGCAATCATGACAGTGGGCACTACATTACAACATTAACCAACTTGTCGGGAAGAATAATCCATTTGCGAATTTTTTTACCCTTTATCCAATTTGCTATTTTGGGATCCTTTAACACAATTTTTTCAATTTCTTCTTTTTTAATATTGCGTGCAATTTCGATAGTTCCGCGCAATTTACCGTTAATTTGAACAGGAAGAACAACTGTGTCAGTTTCCAATAAATCTTCACAAAACGAAGGCCAATCGGACATAAAAATACTTTTCTTTTCGCCTATTTGTTCCCTGATTTCTTCTGTAATATGTGGCACAAAAGGACCCAGCAAAAGGCATATATTATTCAAATTTTCTCTTATGCACTCTTTTGAATAACAATTTTTCCCATTTTCGTTCAATCCTCTATATATAAGGTTTACCAGCTCCATAACGGCGCTAATAGCCGTATTGAAATGAAAAGCTCCATCAATATCTTCCGTAACTTTTTTAATCGTTTGATGCATCTTACGAATAACGTCTTTCTGCCATTCGGGATTTCCGGAACTTTCTGAAGTTTTTTTCACAACATCTAGAAGTAACCATATTCTTTTCAAAAACCTATATGCACCCTCGACTCCCCTGTCTGACCATTCCGCGTCTTTTTCCGGCGGCCCGATAAAAAGCGTATACAAACGCACGGTATCTGCACCGTATTTTTCGATTAAAGCATCAGGACTAACAACATTCCCTTTAGACTTTGACATTTTAGCGCCGTCTTTGACTATCATGCCCTGTGTAAAAAGCCGTTTGAACGGCTCATCAAAACTTATATAGTCCAAATCAAACAGAACTTTCGTAATAAAACGAGAATACAATAAATGCAATATCGCATGTTCTACTCCGCCGATATACTGATCCACAGGAAGCCATTCATCAACCTGGCCTTTATCAAAGGCTCTCTCGTTTAAATGCGGCGAAATATACCTCAAAAAATACCAACTCGAATCCACAAACGTATCCATTGTATCTATTTCACGTTTTGCAGACGCGCCGCATAACGGACAATTTGTTTTCACAAAAGCTTCCACGTTTTTTAGAGGCGATTCCCCGGTGGGGCGAAATTCAACATCTTCCGGAAGTATCACAGGTAAATCTTTTTCCGGGACCGGACACGGTCCGCATTTATCACAATAAACTATCGGGATAGGAGCGCCCCAATACCTTTGACGTGAAATAAGCCAATCTCTAAGTTTATAGTGAACAGTTCTTTT
>JAHIZQ010000272.1 GCA_018814505.1 Candidatus Omnitrophota bacterium | reverse complement strand
ATAGGGGAAACGCGATAGACGAGAAAACGTTGAATAGAATGTTTGACCGGGCGTTTAGCAGTAAAGGAGAAGGCCGGGGGTTGGGGCTATATATTTGCAAGATACAGATAGAACAGTTTAATGAAGGAAAGATATATTGCCAAAACATAAAAGGTTTCGGACCAGAGTTTGTGATACGGCTTCCGGTGTATAATGATTGAGAGCTGGTGGGGCTATGCAGGCGATTTCTGTAGTGAATTGAAAACTTGAGAGTGTTGAGAGTGTGAGGCTTGACGGTTTCTAAGCCTTTCTCGAAATTTTCCCCTGAAAATTTTTGTATTTACGTGGATTTGTGCTTTTATAATGCCGGTGGTGAAACAATACAGATGGCTTCGGTGTCTAGTTTACTGTTGTTACTAAACTTGTGTAAAAGAGAAGCTTCAAAGTATAGGCTGTCACCAGGGCTTAAGGCATAAGTTTTTTCTCCAACTGAAATTTCTAAGTGGCCTTTTATCAAGTAAACGAATTTTTCTACGCCTTGTTTGTTTCTTTCTTCTTGTGTGGTTCCGCCCGGTCCGATTTTTATCATTAAAGGCATAATTTTTTTATCTAAACTTTTTAATACGAGAAGTTCATATTTCGTGTTATTTGCGGAAATGAAGTGTTCTGTTCTCTCGTTTTGGGGAACGTTTTCCACGGTTTTTGTTTCATCTTCGAGTTCACGGTAGAGCTCTGCAAGAGAAGCACCGAGAGCTTTACATATTTTTTGATGAGAATTCAATGTTCCCGGCATTTTATTGTTTTCCATCCGGCTTAAGGTTGCAAGAGCAACGCCGCTTTTTTCAGATAATTCTTCTAGTGTCATATTTTTTAGTTTACGTAATTCATGTATTCGATTGCCAAGTTTTAGTGCCATTATGTGCCTCCTTCAAATGTTTACATATACTATACGCAACTTTTAACAAATAATCAAACTGAATTTAGTAACAGAGTGGCAGGAATCCTGAACATTACCACTTATTCTAAATACTGGATGTCTCTCTTCAGTTGATCCCGAGTTAAAATGATGACAAACGAAAGGGTTTTGAGGATAGTTATCAAGATTATTGTTATATAAATCGTCTTGTGTTAAAATTAGGCTTATGAGTAAACCGTATATTATAGTAAAAGGGGCTCGAGAACATAATCTTAAAGGAATAGATGTCGCGATTCCGCGGGATACCATGTGTGTAATTACTGGGCTTTCCGGTTCGGGGAAATCGTCGCTTGCGTTTGATACCATATACGCGGAAGGACAGCGCAGGTATGTGGAGTCTCTTTCCAGTTACGCGCGGCAGTTTATTGAACAATTGCAGAAACCGCATATGGATTATGTTGAAGGTTTGTCGCCGACCATTAGTATTGAACAACGGTCAGGCGGGCGAAACCCAAGGTCGACTGTCGGGACTCAAACTGAAATTTACGATTATTTAAGAGTTCTTTTCGCAAGAATAGGAATACAGAGGTGTCCTAAATGCGGTGAAGAAATATCCGGGCAAAGTTCCCAGGAAATTGTTGATAAAGTAATAGAGCAAGGCGCGGGTAAAGAATTAATGATACTTGCTCCCTTGGTTAGAGGAAGAAAAGGTGAACATGTTGAAATTATGAGAGGGGCAAGAAAAGAAGGACTTATTCGCATAAGGCTAGATGGAAAGATTGTCGAAATTGGAGACAGAATCCCGAGTTTAAATAAAAAAGTTAAACATACCATTGAAGCTGTAGTTGACAGGATTGTTCTTAAAAAAGGTATTCGACTACGATTGTCAGATTCGGTTGAAGTGGCGTTAAAACTTGGTAGTGGTGTTATTATTGTAAGTGTGGTGGAGGAAAATTCTGATTTTAGCAAAGATATTTTATTTAGTGAGAAAAATGCCTGTGTCAAATGTGGGTTAAGTTTTGAAAAGTTGGCTCCGCGCAATTTTTCATTTAACAGTCCGTATGGCGCATGTCCATTGTGCAATGGATTAGGCAATAAAATGCATATAGATCCGGAATTGATAGTTCCGGATAAAGAGGAGTCTCTTTTAAGAGCAGTTCTTCCATGGCGCCGCGGAGGTAGAGGTATTATTTTGCATTATAGGCGCCAGCTTAGACGGTTAGCCAGGTATCATGGGTTTGATTATGAGTTGCCGTTTAGAAGCCTTACAGCCAAACAAAAGAGTATGGTGTTGTATGGAGACGAGGAATCTGGTTTTGAAGGTGTTATTCCTAATCTTGAACGAAGGTTTCATCAGTCGGAAAGCGATTTTATTAAAGAGTTGATAAGCGCGTTTATGTCAGTACAAAAATGTCCGGAATGTGAGGGGGCACGGTTACGCGCTGAATCGCGCAATGTGTTTATTGGCGGAAAAAATATCGCAGAAGTGAGCGGAATGTCCATTAAAAACGCGGTTGAATATTTTGAAGGATTAAAACTGGACAAAATGCGTAAAGAAATAGCGGAAGAAGCTCTTAGAGAGGTTAAACTGCGTCTTGATTTTATGAAAAATGTGGGATTGGAATATTTAACGTTAGATAGGAAAAGTAATACTTTGTCCGGGGGGGAGGATCAAAGAATTAGGCTTGCTACGCAAATTGGCGCGGGATTAGTT
Source organism: Candidatus Omnitrophota bacterium (assembly GCA_018814505.1). Taxonomy (GTDB): domain Bacteria; phylum Omnitrophota; class Gorgyraeia; order Tantalellales; family Tantalellaceae; genus JBDRNE01. The sequence goes on along the minus strand of JAHIZQ010000272.1, from coordinate 4,719 downwards.
GGAGTTTTGTACGTTTTGGATGAACCAAGTATTGGCTTGCACCAAAAAGATAACAGCAAACTTTTGGATACTCTCATGGCGCTTAGAGATTTAGGTAATACTCTCATTGTGGTTGAACATGACGAATTGACTATACGTAAAGCTGATTATATTATAGATCTAGGGCCTGGTGCCGGCGAGCATGGCGGTGAAATTGTAGCGCAGGGAACGGTTGACGATATTTTAAATAGTGACAAGTCGCTTACGGGGAAATATTTGCGTGGTGATTTAAAAATCAGTGTGCCCGAAAAACGGCGAAAACACGATAAGAAAAAACAGCTGGAAATTATAGGCGCGGCAGAACATAATCTAAAAAACGTTAATATAACGGTTCCGCTTGGGCTTTTTAATTGTGTGACAGGCGTTTCAGGATCAGGAAAAAGTACTCTTGTTGATGAAATTCTGTATCGAGCGTTGGCAAGAAAATTGTACAAGTCAAAACTTAAACCGGGGAAACATAAAACTATCAGAGGTACCGCGCATATTGATAAAGTTATTGTAATTGACCAGTCTCCGATCGGCAGAACTCCAAGGTCAAATCCCGCTACATATACAGGAGCATTTGATCCGATACGTAAGTTATTCAGTTCTTTGCCAGAGTCGCGTATGCGTGGGTATAAACCGGGTAGGTTTAGTTTTAACGTAAAAGGCGGACGTTGTGAAGCGTGTCATGGAGACGGGCTTAAAAAAATTGAAATGCATTTTTTGCCCGATGTTTATGTTGAATGTCAGGTTTGCGGAGGGAAAAGATTTAATGACCAGACGCTTGAAATTAAATACAAGGGATACACTATTTCAGACATGCTTGCGTTTAGTGTTGAGGATGCTTTAAGGATTTTTGAAAATGTACCTATGATAAAAAATAAACTTCAGACTTTAAATGATGTTGGGTTGGGGTATATGAGGTTAGGACAGCAGGCAACGACATTGTCGGGAGGTGAAGCTCAACGGATAAAGCTGGCAACGGAATTGTCTAAAACCGCGACCGGCAAAACGTTGTATATACTTGATGAGCCGACTACGGGTTTGCATTTTGCGGATATTAATAAATTGTTGGATGTGCTTCATAAATTGGTTTCAGCAGGGAATACGGTATTGGTAATTGAACATAACCTGGATGTGATTAAGTCGTCAGATTACGTGATTGATCTTGGCCCTGAGGGCGGGGATAAAGGCGGCGAATTGGTTGCCTGTGGTACTCCTGAAAAAATAGTTTGTGATAAACGGTCATATACCGGAATGTATCTAAAAGAACTGTTAATTTAACGGAGTTATGGGCAAATCTGTAAAAGGGGTAATGATTAATAAAATTTTTCTAAACATAATATTTACAGTTCTTTTGTTTGCGACTGGTTCAGCTTGTTTGCAGGCGGAAGAGGTTTCGGTAAGGTCAGAGCTCGATTTTGTTAAAAAGGCAGTTAAAGACGGGTTTTGTGATTTAGCGGAAGGCAAGCTTAATATGCTTTTAAACCTGAATATTTCCAGGACAATGCAGGCTGAAGCCCATTTTCTTCGGGGAAGGGTTTATTATGAAAGGGGGTTGCCGGCGAAAGCGATTGCTGAGTTTAATATTGTGATGGAAAGGTTTAATGATAGCGAGTGTACTGAACATGCTGTTTATTGGATCGCGGAAGTATATTTTAAAGAAGGAAACTATGAACAGGCACTAGTGTTTTATAATTTGCTTATAAAAAATTTTCCTGCTAGCGAGTATGTTCCGTATTCCGTTTATTCGGAAGCATGGTGTTATGAAAAACTGGGTGAATATGCCATGGCAGTTGAAATGTTCGATGAGGTTTGCCGAAAGTATAGCCGAACGGATTTGGCTGTAAAAGCGTCGTACCAGTCTGCGGAGCTTTTGTCCCGCACAAATGATTACAAAAAGGCCGTTGCTGTACTCGAAGATTTTTTAGATAAATATCCTGTAAATGAACGTGTTTTTGACGCTTATTATCTTTTAGGGGATTGTTTTTATAAACTAGAGGATTATAATAGGGCGGTTGAAAACTTTGTAAATGCTATGAACAGTACTTCTAATAACCCCTGGAAAGCGTTGGCTGAATATAAAATAGCTAAAGCTTATCTTTGTCAGGGGAAGAGTGATTTAAGTGAAAAGTATTTTGAAAAAGCGGCCGCTGAAAGTGATGATCCTGTAATCGAAAGCGCGTCATTAATGGGTGCGGCGCAGATAAGTTTTGAAAAAGAAGATTGGGATAAAGCTTTAGCGAAATACCGCCGGATAATTAATGACGTCCCGGATAACGAATGGACTGATGACGCGTATTATTGGATGGGGGAAGTTTTATCTAAGAAAAATGAGATTTTAGAGGCTATAAAAATTTATAAAAAAGCTTTAGAAAAATTCTCAAGCGGTGAATTGTCAGATCAAATGCATTATAATCTTGCCTGGGCATATTTAGCTGTGGATGAAGAACAAAAAGCCTTAGAGCACTATGAGATTACTGTTGAGGTGACGGATAAGGAAGACCTGGTTGTGAATTCTTTATGCAGTATGGGCGACATTTTTTTAAGCCAAGGGGATTATGAAAAGGCATTTAATGCCTACGACAAAGTGCTTAGGGATTTCCCTAGGAGCATATTAGCAGATCACGCGCAGTATGAAATAGGGGTTGTTTTGGAGAAAATGGGCAGAAAAGATGCCGCGATACTGTCTTTTCAGTCGCTAATTGTGAATTTTCCAAGATCCGCGTTACGGGATAAAGTTCATTATCAGTTGGGCCTTTTGTATGGGCAAAAAGGCGATTATACTACAGCGGCGTTACAGTTTGACATGGTGTTGCAGGAGGAGGCAAACGCTAATTTTAGGCTTGACGCGCTGTTACAAAAAGCTAATGCTCTGTATAATGGCGGCCAATATGTTGATGCGATAAAGATTTATGAAGATATTATGAAAAATTCAAAAAACAAGAAATCTCTTTTGAGGGCAAGATATCATGCCGGATGGGCGTATTATAAGATGGGTAATCCCAAAAAGGCATTAGAAATTTTTAAACAACTTATGAAAGAAACTGACGAGAAAATCCTGGTAGCAGGTATAAAATTATGGTTTGGCGAATATTTTTATAACAGTGGAAATTTTAATAACGCGAAAAAGTATTTTCAAGAAGTAGTGACTGAGTTTCCGAAAAGTTCGTTTGCTGACGATGCTACATATTGGCTTGGCTGGGTTTTTTATGATATGGGTATTGAAGACAAAGCTTTACAGCAGTTTGATGACATAGTTAAACAAGATCCGAATAGCCGATGGGCGCCTCAGGCGATTCTTGCCTTGGGCGATATCTACAAGAAAAAGGGTGCGTATAGCAAGGCTATCCCCAAGTATGAGATGCTTATCCAAAGGTATCCTAAAAATAGGGTAACAACTATAGCAAACACAAGGATTGGCACTATATTAAAAGATCAGAACAACTATACGCTCGCGATTGAATATTTTAAAGTAGCGCGTAGTGAAGATAACTCCGAAATGAATGCGCAACTTCAGTTTGACATTGCGGAGTGTTATCGCAACTTGGGAATGGAAAATAAAGCTGTTGAAGAATATTTGAAGGTGGAGTATAAATACCCTGCAGGAAAGTTTTGGGTGATGCGAGCTCTTTTTAAATGTGTTGAACTCTTGGAAAAACACGGAAAAAATGAAAGAGCTTTTAAATTGTATCAAAAATTATCTGAAGGGATAGGTCCTGAAGCAGAATATGCCAAAAATAGACTTAGCATATATAGCTTACATGAAAAATAAAAGTTAGCTTTGTTGCAATAATACTTTATAAATAACATTTCATAAATAACATTTTTATTCACATGAGAAATAAAAGGAGGAAAAGGATATGTGGCAACTTATGGTTAAAGGCGGTCCGCTGATGTTTCTGATACTGCTATGTTCGGTTATTGCTTTCGCGGTGGTTTTGGAAAGATTATGGCATTTATGGCGCGCAAGAATTGATACCGAAGGGTTTATGGAAGCCATTGCGGAAACTTTAAAAAGAAATAAAATTATGACAGCGATTGACAAATGTAATGTTATGCCGGGGCCGATTGCCCAGATACTAAAAGCGGGGATATTGAAACATGATCGTCCACGTTCGGAGATAAAAGAAGCGATAGAAGACGCTGGGTTGCATGAAGTGCCGCGTCTAGAAAAAAATCTAGGGGTGTTAGCGACAATAGCTCATGTCGCGCCGCTTTTGGGACTTTTGGGGACGGTTACCGGGATGGTGCGAGCTTTCCAGGTGATAGAACAAAAAGCAGGAGTTATGACTCCCGTTAATCCGGGAGATTTGGCCGGGGGTATTTGGGAGGCGTTGATTACAACTGTGGCGGGGCTTGCGGTGGCAATCCCGACGTATGTTGCTTATAATTTTTTGGTAACAAAAGTTGATGGTTTTGTTTTAGAAATGGAAAAAAGCGCGACAGATCTTGTTAACAAATTAGGCGCGAAAAGAGACGAAGATGGCCATTATGGACTATTTTAAAAATGCGGAGCTCTGGGAGGCTTACGGTTCAACAGAGGCCGGGCTGGTGACCCTGCTCAGACCCGAGGAACAATTTAAAAAGTTGGGTTCCATCGGAAGGGAGATCTGGGGAACGGATCGGATTAAGATTTTGGATGAGAACGGAAAGGAAGTTGAGAAAGGTCAGGTGGGCGAACTCTATTCGAGGACT
>JAHIZQ010000271.1 GCA_018814505.1 Candidatus Omnitrophota bacterium | reverse complement strand
TTATCCGTTTTATAGCTTTGAGGGATGTATTATTGTCCCCTTAACCGCACTTGCCGCCGCGATCGCAGGATTTGCCAAATAAACAAAACTTTTCGGATGCCCCATTCGCCCGACAAAGTTTCTATTAGTCGTTGCAACTGCAACTTCCCCTTTTGACAAAATACCCATATGCCCGCCCAAACATGGCCCACAGCTTGGAGTGCAAAATACCCCGCCCGCGCGCACAAAAACTTCAGCATATCCTTCTTTGACAGCTTCCAAATAAATCGCCTGTGTTGCCGGAATAACTATAAGCCTTACTCCCGGGTTTACTTTTTTGTTTTTCAAAACTGCCGCGGCTTGTTTCAGATCACTTATCCTACCGTTTGTGCATGACCCAATAACTACCTGATCAACTTTTACATCTTTAACTTCGCTTACGGGTTTTCCGTTCGAAGGCAAATGCGGCAGAGCTACAACAGGTTCAAGTTTTGAAACATTGTATTCTCTTACATCAGAATAAATCGCGTCTTTATCGCTTTTATACAATTTGTATACCGTACGGGAAGGTTTATATTTTCTTACGGCATCTTTAACATACTTCTCAGTTATTTTGTCCGGTTCAATTATGCCGTTTTTAGCTCCTGCTTCAATTGCCATATTACACATCGTAAGCCTGTCTTCCATTGAAAGATATTCAATGGTGCTTCCCGTAAATTCAAGCGACTTGTAACGCGCGCCTGAAACACCCAAATCAGATATCGCATGTAAAATAAGGTCTTTTCCCCCTACCCATTTTTTAGGTTTACCCGTAAACCTCAGCTGAATTGTTTCGGGAACCTTCAACCAACACTCACCAAACGCCATCGCGTAAGCAAGATCAGTCGAGCCAACACCTGTCGCGAACGCTCCAAACGCTCCATGTGTACACGTATGTGAATCCGCGCCAATCATAAGATCTCCCGGCAAGATAAACCCACGTTCCGGAAGCAAAGCATGTTCTACGCCCATTTCTCCCAATTCAAAATAATTAGCAATCTTGAATTCTTCAGCAAAATCTTTAAGTATTTTTGCCTGGTTCGCGCTCTTCATATCCTTTGCTGGAAGAAAATGATCGGGCACAAGAAAAACAGAGTTTTGGTTAAAAACCTTTTTTCTGCCCAGCTCACGAAATTCCTTTATGGCAATTGGACTCGTAATATCGTTCCCCAGACACAAATCTACTTTTGCCTGAATGAAATCCCCGGGATTTATTTCTCTAACCCCCGGTGCGTGCGCTAACAATATTTTTTCAGTTATTGTATGTCCCATAAGGGCTCCTTTTTTTTAGCTATACAATAATGCAATAAAATTCTGACTAAAAATTAAAGTGTCAGTCTACCAAATTTTTGGTACAAAATCAATGGCAAAAATTTAGAACTTTGGGATTGAAGAGGCATTATTATCCTTTTGATCAAAAAAAATCCTATATGCCCTACTGCCGCATCTAACTCGATCGGCGGCAACATTAACGCTTTTTCATTCAAATTCGGATTTTTTTCTTTTGCTGAATTCCCTGCCTCTGATTTCTTTGTATGATTTGGACTAGCAAATCAAAACTTTGCTGATAGGATTTTATTTCATCATTTCGATAATTTTTTGTTTTACAAGGATTCGTCAATCATTATACACCGGAAGCCGTATCACAAACTCTGGTCCGAAACCTTTTATGTTTTGGCAATATATCTTTCCTTCGTTAAACTGTTCTATCTGTATCTTGCAAATATATAGCCCCAACCCCCGGCCTTCTCCTTTACTGCTAAACGCCCGGTCAAACATTCTATTCAACGTTTTCTCGTCTATCGCGTTTCCCCTATTCGATATCCCTATCTCCACATATTTCTTATCATCTTCCGCTACATTCGCTCTTATCTTTACTAACCTTTCTTTGATATCCTTTATCCCAGACTCGGTCATTGCCTGGTACGCGTTGATTATTATGTTCGATATCACGCTTACTATTCTGCTTCCGACTCCCTTTATCTTCGGCAAATTGTCTTCAATTGTTATCTCGTTCGTTGTGTCTGACACGTTTTCCCAATACGTCTGATACTTTGTAAACTCAAAACTCTCATCTATTACTTCTCTTATGCTTACAGGGCCGATGTCACCGGTCGTCTCTTTCGGCAAGTGATATATCGCTTCCACTACTTTCGTTATTCTTTTTACGTGATCATAACTCATGTTGAGCCCGTCTCTTAACACTTTATCCCAATTCTTTATCTTTTTTAGGTTTATCTGTATTGTGTTCAATGTCAAATCTAGTTCCCGTATTAATTCTTTTACTTTTTCGTTTTGCGCGTTCTCTTCAGCTTTTAAAACAAAACTTTGCACGTCTTCTATTTCTTTCGCGTGCGCGTCTAACTTATCCTTAAAACTTTTTTCTTCGTCGCCTCTTTCTTCTAGGCTTTTAAACGCTCGGTCGAATATTTCAAGCGTCTTTTCAATGTCTCCCTCTCCGGCAAACAATGTGCCTTCTTCTTTCAATTTTTCCATCAACCGTTTCGCCGCTAACACCATTGGCTTTAACCTGCTTCGTATATCCTTAAAATTGTCTTCCTTATCCTTCATATCCATTAAAAGGTTCTGGATTCTTCCGCTTATTACGTTTATTGGGTTGTTTATTTCATGTTTCGCGCTTGTCGCTAATCGCCCTATTGCGGCAAAGCGTTCAGACGCTATCAAATCCGCCTGCGCCGCGTTTAACTCTTCCAAATACATAGCGTTTTTAAGCGCCAGCGCCACGTTTGTTCCCAACGCGTTAAACGCCCTAATGTCTTCAGCATCATACGATGCGTTTGGCGTTCCATCCGCGCCCAAGACTATCACACACACCAATTCGTCATGATGCATTGCCGGCACTAACACACTTATTCCAAGTTCCCGCATTTTTCTGTCCACAAACGCGTCCGTCATCTGCCTTTTATATTGCAATTCTTCTCGCAACACCGGCACACCTACATCACGCAAGTGGTTTACTAGCGCCACTGGGATTTCTTTCTCAAATTTGTTTTCGTGTTTCGTAATCTGTTCCGTCCATTTCGAATTAACCAAATATACCCACGCTTTGTCAACACCCATTATTCGTTTAGTTTCAACTACCACCAAATCAACCAGATCATTCAACCCCCGGATATGCTTTACCTCGTCCAAAAAGTCTTCCATTGATTTTAAATATTCCAATTTTTTTGCTTTTAACCGTCTTTCGATTTGTTTTTGTATTTTTACATAGACATATAATCCGCTTGGAGCAAGAATCGTAGCTAAAACAATTGGCAAGAACCACCACAAATCACCAAAATAGTGCAATAATGTATCTTTGAAAAAATACCCCGTTAAAAATGGAATCGAAAGTATAGGAACATAAACCAAGAAAAATGTTACAGTACGGCTTATTGCTATCCGAATATCTAGTAGGTGGTATCGAGTAATAGCATAAGATATCAATATTGGATAGATAAATGTAAAATAAACGCCAAAAGGGTGAATGGGAATATCAAAAACCAATAAAAAAGTTGTCGAGCCACCTATAAACCCTATAATGGATGATATCAATACATATTTTATTTGATGTTTTGTTCCCCCTACTGCTCTCAAAAAATATTCAAATAATAAAAAAATGCCATAAATTACATATCCGAAAAAATATACCGTAAAAAATAAATAAAAAGATTTGGGAACTGTATAATAGCGAAATATATCTATATTCTCTCTTACCCCCGCCAACTGACCGTTAAAACTCATAAACTGTAAAAAAATACAGATAATATACCCAAGATAAATTATTAACCGGTTTTTATGTTCAACCCTAAGAATTATTGTCACAAAATGAAAATAGAATATTGGTATAAATATTGCACCAAAATAATGCAACCATTTTAAATATGAAGTAGCTTCTATACCTGTATGCGCACTTGCCATCAGTGCTAATCCTATTCCCCACAATCCAACACTTAAACTCATCAATGCCCAAATAATATTAAGCTTTCTTTTAGGATTTTTCATATAAACAAAAACACCCACGATTATGCTCAAAATTGATGCAAATAAACAAAATATTACAAAAAAAGTTAGCATCTACAGTCCTTAATGTTTTAATCCCTTGTTTGCAGGATAATTCCTTCCATATTTTTCATGCGCAGCTACATAGGTCTTATTTGCCACTGCAGCTAAGACAGCAAGTTCTCCGGCCAAAGCAACGCTTCCTACTATTTCTGCAAATTTTTTGCTTTTTCCCGTTCCATAACATCCTACCATTTCCAAACATTCCTTTTGAGTACCTAAGGCGGTTCCTCCACCAACAGTTCCGACAAACAAATTGGGTATATATGCACTAACATAAAGGC
>JAHIZQ010000270.1 GCA_018814505.1 Candidatus Omnitrophota bacterium | reverse complement strand
TAAAGGGAGAAGACGTTGTCCGGCACGAACTTGTTCAAAAAATAATACAGGTTTACAAGGAAGCAGAGGCTGAGCATGAATAAGGTGTTTAGGTCCAAGACAATAGCTGAAATTGCTTCAAACAAGCAGAATATATCAGTTTTTTTCATAATAGTGTTCTGCATGGTGGCGCTTTTTAGTATGTTTATTAGTCCGCAATTATACCAGTGGAATATTCATGAAGGGGATATTGCGTTAAAGGATGTTTATGCGCCTTATGACTTCACGTATTTTTGGGAAATAGACAAGGAAAAGACGCAGTTATCAAAAGAAGCTGTGGCTAAAAGAGTGCCTTACTATTTATGGACCGACAAAGTTTTGGAAGAGGACACTGTATCTGAAATTGGTAGATTTTTTGACGTGCTTTCTGCGGAAAAAGAACAAACATTGCCGATAATAGATAAGGTCAACAATCTTAAAGATATTGCGGATGGCAAAATTTCAGATAAAAATATCAAGATTCTATTGGAATATAATAATTCCGGTGAATTACGAGAAAAAACAATTCGTGTGCTTAATGATGTGCTTAAGATAGGTTATTTGAGTTCCGAGAACTATGCATATTTGAAAGAAAAAGGCGTTACGAAAGTTTCTCTTTCAAGTGAAGAACCCGGAGAACCAGTAGAATTAAATCTGAGCGATCTTTTAGAACAGGGAAATATTCAAGAACGAATTGAAACTTTCGCGGAAACTCAGTTTGGTTCTGACCGAAAAATCCGGCAGGCTGTAAGTTCGGTGTTATCCGCCTTAATCGTGCCTAGTCTGCGTTTGGATGAGAAAAAAACAGAGTCAGAAAAGCTAGAAACCGAGAAAAACGTTGAACCAATATACCGAAGATGGGAAGTTAAGAAAAACGAACTTATTGTTGAAAAAGGAAAGAGGGTTAACGCGCGTCACATTACACAGGTGTCGCAGTTAAGGCGTGTTTTTCGTCCGGGTCTTACGCCGAGTTTTTTTATAGGAGTGGTGGTTCTCTTTTTTCTTTTGTGGATGATAGTTTCAATTTTTATGTCGTTCACTCAAAAAAAACATTTTTTAACGTACACAAAAAATATCGTAATTATACTTTTAAACCTTCTGTTTATAATTGTAGTGGCTGATTTTATTATGCGGTCGCCTCAGCCGACATATTTTGTGCCAATGGCCGGCATGGCGATGATAATTACACTTTTAGTTAATTTTAACGCGGCTTTTATTTGTGCGGTTATTATGAGCCTTTTAATATCGCTTCTAATGGGTGGCGGCAGTGAGGTTATGCTTGTTTTACTAACAGGCAGTGCCGTAGGAATGTTCGCGGTTAAAGGAGCGCGAAGACGCATGCAAATATTGTGGGCAGGTCTTTTGGCAGGTTTGGCAAAATTTGCGGCCATAGCCTGTATTGGCTTAATAAACAGTATGGAACTGGATTTTTTTATACATGACGGACTTTGGGGCATAGCGAGCGGAGTTTTGTCAGGTTTTATAGTTATGGGGCTTTTGCCTGTGTTTGAGTATTTTTTCAAAGTGCCGACAAATATTAGTTTGTTGGAACTTTCAGATTTGAACCATCCGCTGTTAAAAAGACTGGCGATGGAAGCGCCTGGTACGTATCATCACAGCATTATGGTGGGAAACCTTGCAGAATCCGCGTGTGACGCGATAGGCGCGAACAGTCTTTTAGCAAGAGTCGGGGCGTATTATCATGACATTGGTAAAATGTCTAAAGCGGAATATTTTACGGAAAATGAAATGACTTCAGGGTCAAAACACGCTAATTTGGCTCCGTCAATGAGTGCGCTCATAATAGCAAAACATGTGAAAGAAGGCGAAGAATTAGCGAAGAAGTTTAAGTTAAACACCAAGATAATTGATTTTATTACTCAGCATCATGGCGATAGTTTGATTTTTTATTTCTATCAAAAAGCCGTTCAAAAAGCAAAAGAACCAGGGGTTTTGAAAGAAGATAATTTTAGGTACCCGGGACCAAAACCCCAAACTAAAGAAAGTGCCATTGTACTTTTGGCTGATTCTGTCGAGGCGTCAAGTCGTACGTTAGACGATCCGACTCCGGCGAGTATCAGAAATCTTGTGAAAAAAATAATAAACAATAAGTTTATTGACGGTCAGTTGGACAGTTGCGATCTTACGCTTAAAGATATGCATGAAATAGCGGATAGTTTTGTAAGAGTGCTTACGGGTGTGTTTCATACACATCTGGATTATCCGGAGGACATTAAAAAATCATCGAACGGGACAGTTAAGAATGGTACAGATAAACTGCATAAACCAAAACAAAAAAAGAAAGATTAAT
>JAHIZQ010000269.1 GCA_018814505.1 Candidatus Omnitrophota bacterium | reverse complement strand
CCCTTTATTCGTGAGATAAAACGTCTTGAGGGGAAGAAGAAAAATGAGTCGGGCTAAGACTCGCAAATACAGGGCATTATGAACTACTGGTGGACATCGGATTATCACTTCCTACATGCCAATATCATACGATATTGCAATAGGCCGTTTGAGTCGGTCGAGGAGATGAATGAGACGATTATCCGCAATCATAATGAGAGGGTTTACCCCGTTAGAGATGAATGATATGCAATATGTTTTGAGAAGTATAAAAGATGGTAGAGGGTATACTGGTTGTACTGGAGATTTACGGAAGCGTTTTAATGAACACAATGTTGGATTATAATAATGTTACTTTATCAAAACAATACTCAACAATTTAAAAAAGATGTTCTGAACAATCGAATTGCGGATTTGATGAAAGAAAGGTTTGAGTCTGCTTTTGGTAGACGTGTGAATATTTCGGAGTATAATTCGTGGAACAATTCCTGTCAACACGTCAAAAATGTTATTGAGACAGCAGGCCTTACTGATAATATGCTTTGTCTTGAATATGAAGTGCCATATAACACAGGTAGAATTGATTGCATGTTATTTGGCTGCTCCGAAAATGGCAAGTCTCATGCGGTTCTAATGGAACTTAAACAATGGTCTTTTGTGGATGAAGTTGATGACGAAGATAATGTCATCGAAACTTTTGTTGCCGGAAGAAACCGTAAAGTTCCGCATCCATCCCAACAGATAGAAGGATACCATCATCATTTGGTTAGTTTTGTAACGATTTTTGAAACAGAAGAAGATTTTGATCTTTATAGCTGCGCATATTGTCATAATTACGCAAAAGACCCCGGAAGGGGTCTTTTTGCAGAGAGATTCAACGCGCTTGTTGATAAATTCCCTGTGTTCACCAAAGACGATGTGCTATCGTTAGCAAATAAACTAAAATTTTTATTAGGCAAAGGAAATGGTTTTGAAATCTTTAATCGTTTCATGCAAAGCCCGGTGCGACCGTCTCAGAAATTGTTGGAAGAAGCTTCGAAAATTGTTAATGAAAATAAAGCTGTTTTTTCACTCCTCAACGAACAGCTCGTTGCAAAAAATGTGATAATGTCAAAAGTCCGCCAAGCGAAAAAGAAAGGACTAAAAAGTGTTGTTGTAGTTCATGGCGGGCCGGGGACAGGAAAAACAGTTATAGCTTTAAATGTTCTAGCTGACTTGGCAAGAAAAAACAAATCTGTTTTTTATGGCTGCAAATCAAAACCCTTTCGCGCAGCCTTAGAAAAAATAGTGGGCCCCAAAAGTCGAATTTTATTCTCAAACCTTTCACGTTTTTTACCGTCTAAAATTGAGGAAGGCTCGATAGATGTTGTCTTGATCGATGAAGCGCATCGAATCGCCAAAAAAAGCAATTCACAATATACTAAACGCGAAGATCGAACAGACATGCCCCAAATAGACCAAGTTATCAGAAGTTCTAAAACCGCAGTCTTTTTTATCGATGACAACCAAGTTGTGCGGTCACAGGAAGTTGGTTCAAGCGATCTGATCAAAGATGCCGCGGAAAGATTCGAAGCTATATATGAAGATATTCAGCTTGTTTCACAATTTCGTTGTGCAGGTTCGGACAACTATTTGGACTGGTTGGAATATGTTTTAGGCTACAAAGAAAAACCAATTGATTTGCCAAAAGAAGAACGTTTCGAATTTAAAATTTTTGATGACCCCAATGAATTATATGAAGTTATTAAAAACCATGAATCAAAAAAAGCGAATTCAGCACGATTAGTTGCCGGATATTGTTGGCCTTGGAGCAAAACACTCAATCCTGATGGGACATTGATTAAGGATGTTGTTATTCTTGAACATAATTTTGCGATGCCATGGGAAGCGCAGGATAAATATCCGGGTAAAATCGCAAAAGGTATTCCTAAATGGTTCCAATGGGCTTATCAAACCGGCGGAGTAAATCAAGTTGGATGTATTTATACAGCGCAAGGATTTGAATTCGATTATATCGGAGTTATCATCGGCCCGGATCTTAAATATGACAAACAGAATGATTGTTTGAGCTTTGATGTCGGAGCAACTTGTGATCCAACACTCCGAAAAGACATAAAAAATTTTGATACCTACGCAAAAAACATCTATAGAGTTTTAATGACGAGAGGGATGAAAGGCTGCTACGTCTATTTTTGCGACAAAGAAGTCGAAAATTATTTTAAAAAGCATATTAAGGGTGACCCGTATTATCAGAAACCGTTAATGGTTTCTGATATTGTGCCTGAAGACGAACAAATACTTATAAGTGTTGAATCAGAAATCGAAGAACACCTAAAATATACAGAAAGTTTGCCGGTATATACAATGGAAGCAGCATGCGGTGCGTTTGGAGAAGGAAAACTCGTTGAAAAAGAGGGATGGATAAAAGCCGACAGAACGGGATTGCATAGAAATATGTTTGTTGTCCGTGCTTCCGGAAAATCTATGGAACCGCGAATTAAAGATGGTGATCATTGCATTTTTAAATTCCCGGTTGTCGGATCAAGACAAAACAAAATAGTATTGGTACAGCATTTATCAACGACCGATGAAACCGGCTGCCGATATTCGATCAAGAAATATACCAGTAAAAAAACATTTAACGCCGATGGTACATGGCAGCATGAACAAATAGTTCTAAATCCATTGAATGCAAAGTTTGATCCCATTGTAATAGATAATGCTGAAGATGGAGAGTTTATGGTTGTGGCGGAATTTGTGGATGTTATCATCTGAATAATGTGAATAAATAAAGAGATAACGGGGTCAGGCCTCGAAATTAGAAAAGAGGGAAAGTAAAAATGTTCTTATTTCTAATTTCGAGGCCTGACCCCATAACGCCGTTTTTGTTGTAACGCTTTTGGTGGAGCAT
>JAHIZQ010000268.1 GCA_018814505.1 Candidatus Omnitrophota bacterium | reverse complement strand
CATGATATTCGTTGTTGGTGTGGCAGGCCAGCTTTTTAAGGAATTGGCTTTTACCGTTACTTTTTCCCTTGCCGGTTCTTTATGGGTAGCGCTGACGCTTATTCCGCTTTTAAGTTGTAAGCTGGGCGAAAGTAAAAAAATTGCCGCGCGCGGCGCGGGGCAGTTTGCCGGAGGGGAAAAATGGAAAAAGATGCTTTCCGGTTATGAAATTTTTTTACGCAAATTTTTAAAATACAAAAGTATTGGTCTAGCTTTTGTGCTAATTTTATTTATTTTGAGTTTATCCATTTTTAATCTTCTTGAAAAAGAACTCATGCCAAAAACCGATCAGGGACAGTTTGTAGTAAAAGTTGATATGCCAGTAGGAACAAAACTCTCGGAAACAAACAAAATTGTTGTTAAGATGGAAGATGAAATAATGAGCTGTCCTGATGTGGAGTTGATAAGTGCTGTTGTGGGGTCGACGAGAGGCGAATCGGCAAAAGATGTCGTTAAAAGAATGAGCGCGCATCAGGGGCAGATAATAGTAGAGCTTAAAGAGAAAAGGAAAGTTAAGACCGTAGATTTTGTTCAGGATCTCAAAAAACGGTTTGAAAGAGACATATCTTTAAGGGGTGCTAAAATTGAGTTTTCAATGCACCAGGGAGTTATTTCAGGTGCTTTTGGCGGAGCAGGTAAACCCGTAACTATTGAAATAAAAGGCGATTTGTTGGAAGTATTGGAAGATACCGCGAAACAGCTCGAAAAAAAACTTGAAACAATAGACGGAATTTTCGGGATAGAAGATGATATCTCTGAACCGTCGCCGGAAGTTAAGATAAAAGTTGATAAGGATAAAGCTTCTTTACATGGTATATCCGTAGTTGATTTAGCGAGAACCGCGCAAATGGTTTTAAGGGGGGCAGTATCGTCACAGTTTAAAGAAAAAGGTCACGAAATTGACATCAGAGTGCGTTTAAGGGAAGAGTATAGGGATAGTTACGATAAGTTGTACCGTATACGTCTTAGTTCACCCTCTGAAGGAGTAGTTTCTTTAGGGTCAATGGCAAAGTTTGAGAGAGGGCAGGGACCAAGTGAAATAAAACGTCTTGGCCAGGAACGCACAATTTTAGTTACGGCAAGTATTGTTGGTCGAAAAAACGCGGAAGTTATAGCTGATGTAGACGCGATCGTGAAGGAACTAAAAATTAATAGCGGCTATGCGGCAAAACTTACCGGAGAATCAGAAGAAATGAAAAAATCGTTTGCCAGTTTACGTTTTGCGCTTATTTTGTCCCTTGTAATGGTGTACATGATTATGGCCGCGCAATTTGAATCTTTTACACAACCTTTAATAATCCTTTTTACGGTACCGCTTTCTTTAATAGGTGTTTTACTGGCTTTATTTTCAACAAATACTTCCGTAAATGTTGTCGCGCTTCTTGGCGTAATAATGTTGGGAGGTATTGTTGTCAACAATGGTATCGTTTTAATCGATTACACAAATATACTGATGCGCGCTGGCAAAAATATGATGGACGCGGTTATAGAAGCAAGCCTTGCGAGATTACGACCCATAATTATGACTGCGCTGACAACTGTACTGGGTTTGTTTCCTATGGCGTTGGCCGTTGGGAGAGGCTCGGAACTAAGAGCGCCCATGGCAATAAGTGTTATGGGGGGTCTTATTATCTCCACTTTTTTTACCCTTGTTGTAATTCCTTCAATTTTTGTGTTTGAAGGGGAAATTAGATCTGGAATAAAGTCCTTGTTTGGAAAAAAAGAAAAGAAACGGATTTAAGTTTATTATTAGACTAAGGCGTGTTAAGTGTCTGTGTCGCGGGTGTTTTCGATTATTTATGGAATTTTGTAGCGCATAAAGGTGATCATTTAGCTAATTGGAATAGCTATACAAACCCCCCTTTGGAAAAGGGGGCTGGGGGGATTTTTAAATTAAAAGAAATCCCTCTTAATCTCCCTTTTTCAAAGGGAGAAATTTATGTTTGTTCCAATCGCTAAGGGTGCACATATAAAGAGCAGGCAAGGTTCTTTTATTTAAAATTTGAGGTCTGCCCGGTCTTAGGGTCACAACGAACTACTAATGACAAAATATGAGTTTATCAAAATTTTCAATATTACGTCCGATAACAACAATAATGATTTTTGCCGCATTGGGGCTTATAGGTCTTATCTCGTTGTCACGTCTTCCAGTAGAATTATATCCTGATATTTCCTTTGGGCAAATTAGTATAATAATCTATATCCGCGGGGGGATTCCTCCCACAGAAGTTGAATCAATGGTTACAAAACCCATAGAGGAGGCAGTGAGTACGGTTTCTCATATGGAGAGCATGTTGTCCATATCAAAAGAAGGGGAAGCAACGATTGTTTTATCGTTCGACCGAGGCATTG
>JAHIZQ010000267.1 GCA_018814505.1 Candidatus Omnitrophota bacterium | reverse complement strand
CGAGAAATTGTTTAATTCAAAAGAAACGTTGAAACAAATGAGTAGTAGTATGGCGGAGTTAGCTAAACCAAATAGTGCAATGGATATAGCAAAACTCGCGCTTTAAACCGTTATGAATCTATTATACGCGTACAAATAAGAGTAGGGCAGGATATGTTATATTATCTCTATGTTATTGGGATTTTACTTGCGAAACTAATGCCGTTAAATGTATGCTATAATTTCGCGAAGTGGGTGTCAGGGATTTATTGTAGGTTTGCGGGGGAAGACAAAAAAGAATTGAGAGAAAACTTTAAAGTAGTTCTCGGTGAAAGTACTAGTGAGGATATTCTTGATAAAAATATTCGGAGGGTTTTCATAAATTTCGCGAAGTATCTTGCGGATTTTTTTAAGATTCCCAGAATAACAAAGGATTTTATCGCTCAAAAAGTAACCATTTATGGCAGGGAATACTTGGATGAGGGTTTACGAGAAGGGAAAGGGGTTGTACTTGTTTCACTTCACCTCGGTAATTGGGAAATGGGCGGAGCTGTAATCAGCATGAGCGGGTATCCGGTAAAGGCTATTGCTCTGGAACACTCAAATAAACGCATAAATAATTTTTTTAAAAACCGCAGATTTATTAACGGAATCCAGGCGATTCCTGTGGGCTCTCAAATTAAAGAATGTTTTAAAGTATTAAAAAATAACGAGGTTCTCGCGATAGTTGGAGATAAAGATTATACTTCCAATGGTATACCGGTGGATTTTTTCGGCAAAAAAGCTATAATGCCGAAAGGGCCGGCAGTATTTGCTTTAAGAACTGGGGCGCCTATAGTTTGCAGTGTGTTGTTTCGTGAAGATGGAGACAATTTTATCTTATCTTTTGAGAAACCTATCAAATATAAAAAAACCGGTGATTATAATAATGACCTCTTGGCGGTTATGGGTCAATATTTAAAAGTTTTTGAAAAATTCATAAAAGAAAAACCCGATCAATGGTACGCGTTTAGGAGAATATGGAAGCAGTAAAAGACAATACAGTAGTGGTTATACCTTCATATAATGAAGCGAGAACTATTGGTAGCATAGTTCTTAATATCGTTAAGATGGGGCTGAGCGTGTTAGTTATTGATGATGGTTCAATTGATAATACTGAACGCATAGCGCTTGATAACGGGGCTATGGTAATCCGGCATCGGCAAAATATAGGTAAAGGTTTTTCAGTTAGGGAAGGGATTAAATATGTTTTATCTAAGACAAATTTTGAATGGATGATAATAATGGATGGTGACGGTCAGCATAGGGCAGAGGATATTCCGGGTTTGATGACAGAGACGCATCATGGTGAAGTGGATATTGTAACTGGAAACAGAATGTTGGAAACAAAAACAATGCCGTCATTAAGATATGTTACAAATAAATTTATGTCATGGGTTATATCCGGGATATGTCGTCAAAGTATCCCGGATACACAATGCGGGTATAGGTTAATTCGTGTATGCGCGTTAAAGAAACTTAAATTAATGTCGGAAAAATATGACATTGAGTCTGAAATGCTTCTTCAGGCGGCAGAAAGCAATATGAGAATAAAATCCGTTCCGATACAGACAATATACGGGGAAGAAGTTTCAGACATTAAACCTTTGCGGGATACTTTAAAATTTTGCGACTTAATTTTTAGGCACTATTTTAATCGAAAGAACAATTTAAAAATGAATTTAGGGGATAAAAAATGAAGCGAGCTATCAGAGAGACAGTGATACTTTTTATAAAAGGTGGAGCAATAGGTGTGGCAAATATTATACCCGGAGTTTCGGGTGGAACACTTGCCGTGGTTTTAGGAGTATATGACAGACTGATTGAAGCAATAGCCTACTTTTTTAAAAAACCGGAAAAACGGAAAGAATATATATTCTTTTTAATGAAAGTATTTACCGGTGCCGCTTGCGCGGTTATTCTTTTGGTAAATGTAATGGATTTTTTTCTGAAAGAACATTTTTTTGAAACAATGTTTTTATTCATGGGACTTATACTGGGAGGTATTCCTTGTGTCGTAACTTCGCATAAAGATATGAAAATACGTACTTCAAGGATTTTATCTTTTGTTTTAGGCATGATTATTATTTTAGGGCTTTCAATGCTTGCTAAAAAGTACGGTGGGGATGTTGTTCCAGTTTTGGATGTTTCTTTGCTGAACAACAAGGCATTGTTAATGATTGGGGTAGCGGGATTTCTAGCCGGCGGGGCTATGATTATTCCCGGGATTAGCGGTTCTTTTATACTTGTTTTAATGGGGCAATATGCTGTTATTATATCCGCGGTGAAGTGTCTGGCCGTTAAACCACTTATTTTTATGGCAATAGGCGCGGGTTTTGGGATATTAGTGTTTTCTAGAGTTATAGAAGTGTGTTTGGAAAAAATTACTGCCATAACATATTATTTCATTCTAGGAATGATAGTAGCTTCTTTTTATAAAATATTTCCGGGAATACCCACGGATAAGATAGTGGTGTTTTATTGTCTAATAATGTTTGTAATAGGTACGGGTATTTCTTTTTTGTTGTCAAAAGTGTCAGCGAGATAATGGGATGCGGAGAGTAATAGTTTTCGTTTAATTTTTGGTGAATTCAGGAAAAGGAGGTCTGATATTAAAAAGTGTCCTAAATGCGGAAAGATATATACCGATTCGTTTTTTGCATGCGTGAAAGATGAATCGCCTCTTATTGAATTAAACCAAAAGGAAGTTGTGCGAGTAGCGTTTAAGAAGAAAATACTGGTGCGTACTGGTATTTTTATATGTCTTATTATTGTTATAGCTATGTCTTTAAAACTTCTTGCATTCATGGAAACTTTATATTTTGAAAAAGCCAAGAGTTTTCTCGCGAAAACGGAAGAAATTGCGGATGAGAAGTTGTTTAAAAAGAATCTTGAAGATGCTATTATTAGTTTTAAAACAGCTTTTTTACTAAACACAATAAATGTATTTAACCCGTCTTTGTCTAGAGGCAAAATTTGTTATTTTTTAGGAAATGCCTATCTTTTGAACGATGAAAATGATTTGGCTGAAAAGTGTTTTAAAACTACGAAAACATTCTTTTCAGGAAATGAAACATATACAACACTTCCCGAAATCGAGTTCAAACTATTGCAAAGTCGTATTTCTGTAAATGGGATTATTGATGGCAATAGAGCCATGGTCAATGGGTACATAGTTAAGGAAGGAGATTTTATTAGGGAAATAGAAGTTGTGAAAATTACGGACAATGATGTCATGTTTAATGTAAATGGTAGTATTTTTGTTAGGAGTATGGATAAAGATGAGGTAAGTGTAAAAACTTTAAAAATGAAATATTATGAGAATTTTCAGGCAATTCAACTTAATAAGAAATTCGGTATTGCGTGTGATAAATTTGTTAAACTAAAAAATGACATAATACAGTTTTTGAAAGTATATAGGATGGATAGTGCTCAGCAAAATGAAATGAGATTGTTAAGTTCTAAATGTGATGAAGAAATTAGGTTGATTAATGAAGAAATTGATGCGAAAAAAAGGCAGAACAAAATTGTCGAGGGAATGAGCAAGGATGATGTTTTGTATATATGTGGGGAACCATTGAGTAAAAATAGGTTGTTGGAAATGAATGTAGACGAGAAGTGGGTTTATGAAGATAAAGTGTTATATTTCAGAGATGAAGATACCGAGGGTAATAGTTTGTTGGTTATTATCGAAGATATAAGGGAAGATGAATAATGAAATAAACAAGATTATGAAAATTTGATGGAGATATAGAAAGGGAGATAACAGTTGACGTTAAAGGTATTTTACTGATATAGTTAAGCTAAGTTATATAGTTTATAGGTGCTTTTTAAAAAAGCTTAAAAGGGAAACTCGTTTGAATCGAGTGCGGTCCCGCCACTGTCAAAGGGGACGAAAATCGCTGTTGCCTGAAGGTGTATACGGGCATAAATGCCACTATTGGTGAGATTAAATGGAAAGGCGCGATGAGTAGAATGATCCTTAAGCCAGGAGACCTGCCTGTATTATTGGAAAAACTGTTTTAACAGTGATCCTCGAGGAAGGGTGAAGAAATAGGGTGCAACCCCGACAAATATGTCGGGGTTTTTTTGTGCCCAGATTTTGCTTGCAGGCAAAATCTGGGCATTGGAACAAAATTATGAATATTACACGTTTAATTTTAATAAGGCACGGTCAGACTGATTATAATCTGCAAAACAGGTATTATGGGGTTATAGATCCGGGGTTAAACGGTGAAGGGATAAAGCAGGCGGAACAATTAAAATTTGAAATGCGCCGATACAATATTGATGAAGTTTATTCAAGTGACTTGAGAAGGGCATATGATACGGCAAAATTAGTGTTTGAAAATTATAATATACAAAAGTGTAGTAATTTTCGTGAAATAAATTTTGGTATCTTGGAAGGGTTAACCCATGAAGAGATTATGGATCGGTACCCTAAGCTCTATGGTGATTGGCTTGAAGATCCGGAAAATATCAGTTTACCGCAAGGCGAAGGGGTTAAAGATTTAACAAGGCGTGTCTTGCGTGGCGTGATACAAATTGTTAAACGGCACAAAGGGCGGACAGTCTCGATAGTTACGCATGGAGGTCCGATAAGGGTACTAATAAATTTTGTTAATAAAAACAAACCAAACGAATTTTGGAAAATTAGGCAAGAAACCGCCGCCATAAATATCTTTGAATATGATAATAATTTAGTCCCGAAAATAGTAATTAGTAATAATGTTTCACATCTGAAAAAAACGCGGAAGGCTTGAGATTCTCTTAGTTGTAGAAGATATATGTGCAAAGAGAGGAAGGTATAATGGGAAGTTTTATTTTTGTTATAGGCGGAGCAAGAAGCGGGAAAAGCCGGTATGCCTCGGAGCTAGCGACAAAATCTGGTTTTGAAGTAACGTTTATTGCTACAGCTGACCCAAATGATGAGGAAATGAAACAGAGGATCGAGAAGCACAAAGCTTCGAGACCTAAAGAGTGGAAACTGATTGAAGAAAATAGAAATATTGATGCGGTTTTGTCCCAAAAGACTTCTGAACATGGTCTTTTTTTGGTTGATTGTTTAGGGCTTTTAATTTCAAATTTAATGGATGGCGTGTTGACTGATGAAATGATAGAAAAAAAAGTGGATCAAGTTGTTGGAATGATAAATGAAAAGAAATTAAATGTTATTTTAGTGTCAAATGACGTTGGAAGCGGGATAGTTCCGATGAATTACTCGGCCAGAAGATTCCGCGATTTAATTGGTCTTATAAATCAAAAGTGTGCGCGGAAAGCGGATAAAGTTATTTTTATGCAGGCGGGGATTCCAATAGTGATTAAGGGTGAATAGTGAATGGTTAAGTAGTTAATGGTCAATAAAAATGTTGTAGGGGAGGGTCTTGTGTCCTTTCACAATATAATAACATATGGGGGTATGCTTCGATGAGGCAAACAACGACGTTCGGTTTGTGTCTTCTGGCTCAAACAGGTCCTCGTCCGCCCGTGGCGTCCTGCGGAACTCGCCTGACACACAAACCAAACGTTGTTTGGGTGTGGTTCGCGAGTTAATAATTAGG